>NZ_JBFOCW010000043.1:0-123669 GCF_040908005.1 Aeromonas sp. s1(2024)
CGGCTGTAGCCGATGAGCTTGCAGGCTTTGCTGACGTTATTGAGCTCTTTGGCGAGCTCTAGCAAGCTGAGTTTACGACGTGCTACTTTCTCGTTGGTGGTCATACGGTGACTCCAGATAACACGGTAGGGGTACCGTTTTGTTATCCGGTTTGAAGCCGTATGACCACTCCCTTTTGTGGGCAACTGTCAGGTGAATACCATCTCCATACACACCGGCCTAAGCCGGTGTCTTTTTATCGTAAAAGCAACGTGCTACACCTGCGGCGGGGTGCTTTCGGCGTTGGACATCACCGCATCCATCTGCACCAGAGCGCCGGCGGGCAGCTCGCTGACGCCAATCACGGTGCGGGCAGGCAGATAGGCCGGGAAGTATTGGGTGTAGATGGCATCCACGTCCGCCAGATCCGCGATGTTGGCAAGCTGGATATTGACCTTGACGATATCGTCCATCACATGGCCGATGCTATCCACAATCGCCTTGATATGGCCGAGGCACTGGACGGTCTGCTCACGGATACAGCCGGTCAGCACCTTGCCGGTGGCCATGTCGATCGGCAGCTGGCCGGCGATATGGTTGTAGTGGGAGAAGGCGACGCTCTGGCTATGCAGCGGGCTTCTCGGTGCCTTGTCGGTATTGCGGGCACGGATCACCAGGTTGTGCCTGTCTTCCACCAGCTGGGGCGGGGTGCCGTCACCGTGGGAGATGACCGCATCCATCTGCACCCGGGCACCCAGCGGCAGGGCAGAGGCCGCGATCACGCTGCGGGCCGGCAGATAGGCGACGGCACGGGCAATGGCCGAATCGGGGAAGAAGGTGGTGTAGACCTCGTTGACGGCGTCGAGATCCGCCAGATTAGTCAGATAGACAGTCACCTTGACGATGTCGTCGAAGGGCACGTCGATGCTCTCCAGCACGGTTTTGATATTGCGCAGGCATTGGGCCGCCTGCTCGCGAATGCCACCGTCAACCAGGGCGCCGGAGGCGGGGTCGAGGGGCAGCTGGGCACCGATATTGTTGTAATGGGAGAAGGCGACGCTCTGGCTGGAGAGCGGATCCTGCGGGGCGTGGTCGCTGTTGCGGGAGATCTTGAGCAGCGGGCAGGGAGCCTGGGGGAAGGTGCCTTCCCCGTTGGAGAGCAGGGCGTCCATCTGCACCCTGGCGCCGAGCGGCAGACCGGCGACGGCGAGCACTGTGCGGGTCGGCAGCGAGTGGGGGAAGAATTCCCGATAGACGGCGTTGACGGCATCGAGGTCGGCGATGTCCGCGAGGAACAGGGTCACCTTCACCATGTCCTCCATGCCGTGGCCAATGCTCTGGACGATGGCCTGGATATTGGTGAGACACTGCCTGGCCTGGGCCTGGATATCCCCTGCGACCAGCGCGCCCGTTTTCGGGTCGACGGGGAGCTGGGCGGCAATATTGTTGTAGTGGGAGAAGGCCACGCTCTGGGTATAGGGCCCCAGATCCTGAGGCGCATTGGGGGTATTTCTGGCGGATTTGATGATGGTACCACTCATGGCGATACTCCTTTTTCGTTTTTGATGTAGGGTCCGGGCCGCATTGTTCTTCCCTGACCGAATGCGGCACGCTGATGACTCGTGATATTGCGGCAACAGTTGCCCGTTCCCGCCGCAGGGCGACGGAGAAAAGGAGAACGATCATCACAGTGTCGAGCCCTGTTTCGATGCAGACAGCGCGTGCAACAGACAAGGGAGAGAAATTGGCCTGGTGATTCAGACGGGAGAATTCTAGGGGGCGGTTATCCGGGGATGCAAACCGGGATCCTGTTTCTATGAGGTGGCTCAACAGAGTGAAATATATTCATTTTGCGATTCAATTCATGACGGGCATGGCAAATAAAGGTGATGATGATCCCGCTTTACCATGAAAGTGGAACCAGATAGCGCCATATTGTCGCGCATCAGGGTTACAGCCTGTGAATCCTCCGTTAATACTTTTGGCGAAATTGCAGCTTATTCTCCCGGTTTTGCATAGCTATCTATTTATCGCTCTCTCGACGCCCTGTTCAGCGCCGCCAAAATATGCTGCGATGAGCACACTGAAATAACATTCACCCTCTTTGCATGGCCACAGGTCATGACATAAATACGGGAGAAAGAGAGGGCGCTTTTTAGCCCCTGCGGCGGAGGCTGACATGGGCGGGTCGCCACACCGCCTATGCCATATCTTTTCAGCGGCGCGAACGCAGCCCGCCAACAAGGCTCATAAGCAAGGGGAGGGGGCCTTCCCCTTGCCTGCCCCGACTTGCCGCCCCCGATGCCTATCGCTCCTGTCATGACCCTCCCTGTGAGGGGGCCTCGGAGTCCGCCCTGCTTTGCCGCCCTGGCGTATCCCGCACTCCTCGCGATACAGCCGGCTCATCTTCCCCGCACCACCCTTATTTGTGTTCTTTGTCATCAACTGCCGTTATTGCGACCTGGGTCGGGGTTTGGGTGGATTATTAACTGTATGATTAATAATGAAATCAGGGACCCTGCCGACGAGCAGCACGGATCGGCACTCATCTGCCCGGGAGTGGCACATGCGATCGCATCGCGATCCCCGTCATCTGACTTCGGAGGTTTTATGCTTGGATTCATTCTGGGTGACATGTACAGCCGCATCAGCGGGTTTCGGCCACCCCCCCGCCTAGGCAAGCACTTCCCCCTCGTCCCCGACTATCAACTGCGCGGTCGCACCGGTGCCGCCATCCTGACCATGGAGACCCTGCTCGATACCCCCTATCCCCAGAAGAAGTTCAGGGCCCTGATCTATGGCGCCTTTATCGAGCGCCAGCGTCGCCTCTTTGCCGAGCAGGTGGTCATTGGCCGAATGGAGGAGGGTCAGGACCTGGCGATCGCCATCGATCTTGCCTTTATCAGCACGGCGGTGCCCATCGGTCTGCTCGCCATCTCGGAGGAGATCGCGCTGCTGACCACGCCCCGTCCCACCCAGACCCATCCCCATCAGGCGGCCTTGAGCCAGGCGCTCGACTGTACCGCCATGCTGATGTTCTATGCCAAGGTCATTCGCCAGCGCAATGCAGTGCTTGAGCACATCGGCCACCAGTTCGGCTACAGGCCACAGGCCGGGTTGGTGGCCAGGGTGGGCCACGGCGGGGAAGATGACTATGCCGCCTTCATGGTCAATGTGATGACCTGCATCGCCCATTCGGGCTCCTTCAAGGAGGCGCTGGAGAATGGCGTCAGGATGGGCATGCACGAGCCCGCTTTCTTCTGTATCGTCGGCGCCCTGGCCTCGACCCTGTGGGGAGTCCCCAAACCCTGGGCCCATGAGATCTCTCGATTCATCCAGCGCCAGCACCCCCACTATCTCCAGATCCCGCTGCGGGGCGAAGCCAGGGCGGGCCGCAGACAGATCAACCTGGATCCTCCCAAACCGCCGCTCTGTGCACCGGTCAAGCGCCAGGTAAACCGCTTCCTGAAGTGGGCCTTCTAGGGCCATGGGAGTGCTCTCGAGGTGCGGGTCCATGGCGCCATCCCATCGGCCCGCCCCTGCTGAGGGTCATCACGGGACTGTTATCTCACTGACCCCTGCTCCCCGGCTACCTTGCCCAAGAGGGGATGGCCAGAAAAGCCAACGGCTGCACGGGGGACAAGGGTCGGGCAGAAGGTGATCCACCTCGCCTTTTGATGTGAACGTCTTTTGATGTTTGGCGCCATACGATACCATGCGCAGCGTGTGTTCCTGTTGGGGGGAGGCGCCGCCCATCGCCCCCGTGGCTGGCCGCTGGTCCCGTCATGCCCTCGGGATGCACAACCCGGGGCCGCCACGGCAACCCCTTATCGCCATAGCCAACAGAACGGAGTATCAGGATGGCCATTGCCATTGAGCAGTCGGACAACACACTGAGGGTCAACAAGGATTGCTACGATCTGGGCCGCATCGTCGGCGTGCAGGTAAAAGCACTCGGCTGGATGGATCGGCTCAAGAAGACCTTCTTGCTGGGGGTAGTCACCTCCAGTGTGCTCTTTTACTTCACCCCTTCCTACGAGCAGGCGGGCAACTGGCTCATCGTGCTCTTCCTGCCCCTGGTGGGTTTTCTGTCTGGCGCCCTGATGGGGCTGCTCTCCAGCGCGAAATATGAGTTTTGCATCGAATTTTCCCACGCCGACGAGACGGGCGTGCAGTGGATCACCGCCGCCAGGAGTCGGCATGTTGCCGATTATGAGACCTTCAAGGCGCAGGCGGCCAGGTTGAAAGAGCGGCTCGGGTAGGGAGCACAGAGTGACGGGTCTGCGCCATCCGGCGTCAGGCATAACAACAAGCCCGATCAGGTGCACCTGTTCGGGCTTGTTCCATTAGGGGGAGGGCGCTCGGGAAGCGGCTCAGGCGGGATAGAGGGCGCCCAGCACCGCCGGGCGGCTCGCACCGGTCACCGCAGGCAGGTTGCCCGGCTTTCGCTGGATAAAGCGTTGTGCCAGCCAGGCAAAGGCGGCCCCTTCCACCCAGTCCGGTGCAAGGCCGAGCTGGGCGGTGCTGGTCAGATGCCAGTCGGGCAGCAGGGCTGCCAGCTCCGCCAGCAGCGGGGCGTTGTGGGCGCCGCCGCCGCAGACAAACAGCTCGGGCCGGGTTGGCGCGTCACTGTGGGCGGGCAGCTGGCGGGCGATGCTGTGGCAGGTGAGGGATTGCAGGGTACGCTGCACATCTGCGGGGGCGTATGCGCTGCCGTCCAGCTCGCCGTCGAGCCAGTCGAGGGTGAACATCTCACGCCCCGTGCTCTTGGGGGCGGGGGCGGCGAAGTAGGGGTGAGCCAGCAACTGCTCCAGCAGCGCAGGGATAGGCTTGCCGCTGGCGGCCCACTGGCCACCGGCATCATAGCTGTCACCGTGTGGATGGTGGCGGCGATACCAGCCGTCGAGCAGGGTGTTGGCGGGGCCGGTATCGAAGCCATATACCCCTGAACCAGCCCCCCCGTCGGCCTGGCCGGGCAGCACCGAGATATTGGCAATGCCGCCGAGGTTCAGCACCACCCGAAGGGCGCCGGGACGGGCAAAGAGCGCCTGATGGAAGGCGGGCACCAGGGGCGCACCCTGGCCGCCGAGGGCCATGTCCATGGTGCGAAAATCGGCCACCACGTCGATGCCGGTCAGGGCCGCCAGCAGGGCCGCGTTGCCAATCTGCAGGGTAAAGCCGAGGGCAGGGCGGTGGCGTATGGTCTGGCCGTGACTGCCGATGGCGCGAATCTCCTTGGGAGTCAGCGCCGCCTTGGCGAGCAGGGCCTGGGTGGCGGCGGCAAATTCGCGGGCCACCAGGTTGTCGGCGACCCCCATGCGGTCGATTTCGTTCTCCCCCGGGGTGCAAAGCTCATGCAGGGTGCGAGCCGTATCGGCAGGCCAGGGATGGCACAGCGCCGCCTCGACCCGCAGTGCATCCCCCTCGATCTGCACCAGCACGGCGTCGATACCATCCATGCTGGTACCGGACATCAAGCCTATATAGCGTTCCGTCATGACAACCCCCTTTCAATGATGCAGGGGAACGGTTCGATACCATGCCCCGCTCTGGTACCGGGCATCCAGCCTATATAGCGCTCAGTCATGACAACCCCCTTTCAATGATGCAGAGGAACGGTTCGATACCGTGTTCCGCCTTGGTCCCCGACATCAATCGGATATATGGCCCGCTCATGACATCACCTCTTCAGTGGTGCAGAGGAACGGTCTGATACCGTGTTCCGCCTTGGTCGACAGCGGTCAGCTGTCGTCGCCGTTGCCCTTGTTTCTGGCCAGTTGCAGCTCGGGGCTGTCCAGCTTGGCCAGTTGGGGCATGGCCTGAGCCTTGAAGCTGGCCAGCGCCCGCCCGCTGAGAGACTCCGCCTGGGGCAGGTTGAGGGTGCGCGGGTTCTTGTGTACGCCGCCCACCACGAATTCATAGTGCAGGTGCGGCCCGGTGACCCGGCCGGTGCCACCGAGCAGGCCGATGGTCTGCCCCTGCTTCACTCGCTGCCCCTTGTTGACGGTGCGCTTGGAGAGGTGCAGGTACTTGGTCACGTAGTTGCCGGCGTGCTTGATGAAGACGTAGTTGCCGTTGAACTGGTTGTAGCCGGCGGCCACCACGCTGCCGCCGCCCGCCGCCATGATGGGGGTCCCCACCGGCGCCACGTAGTCGATGCCGTTGTGGGGACGCACCTTGCCGGTGACCGGGTGAAGGCGGCGCGGATTGAAGTTGGAGCTGATGTATTTGAAGTTGACCGGCGCGCGCAGGAAGCTCTTGCGCATCGCCTTGCCGTCCGGGGTGTAGTAGTTGCCATCCGTGTTCAACACGGCGCGGTAGATGGCCCCCTGGTTGACGAACTCGGCGGCCAGGATGTCGCCGGAGGCAACCCGCTCGTCATCCTGGTATTTGTCCTGGTAGACCACCCGGAAGCTGTCCCCCGGCTGAAGGTCCTGGGCAAAGTCGATGTCCCAGCCGAAGATGGCGGCGAGATCCATGATCTGGTCTTCCGTCATGCCCGCTTCGACGGCGGCGCCCCAGAAGCTGGAGCGGATTTCCCCCTGGGCCACCTGTTCGCGGGTGTCGAGCTCGATCTTCACCGGCCTGGCCACGAAGCCGTCATCCCGGCGGTTCACCTTGAGCGCCTGCTCCAGGCTGTGGGGGTAATAAAGGCTGTGCAGCTCGCCGCCCTTGGTGAGCTTGAAGGTGAGCTCCTGACCGGGCTTGAGCAGGCGCAGGGTATCCGTGCCCTCGAGCTGGTCGATGAGGTGCAGATCCGTGGTACTGAGGCCCAGACGCTGGAAGATGACCCCCATGTTGTCGCCGCTGCGCACCTTCACCTGTCTGGTGACATAGCGCGGTTTGGGCGGGGTGACGGGCTCGGCCCGTGCCAGCTGCGCCTCCTCGTCGACCTGCTGCTCGACGGCCAGTTCGTTGTCGTTGTCATCGACCCGGGTGGCGACTGCCTGTTCGCTCGGCCAGGCCGCCAGCATCATCACCATGATGCTCAGGATAAGCACCATCTTGCGGTGCCAGTGAGGGAGAGAGTTGAAGGCGTGCCAAAGGACCATGAGAAGCAGACAAAGTTGAACCCGGAAGAAGGTCGGAGTTTACCGCCTTTCCAATTGGCCCGCCATTCCAGTAATATGTCTGGCCCTGTGGAATCGTGATTGGAGAGTCAAAAAATGTCCCAGCTCGAGGTGGCGCTAGCCGAGATCAAGCGCGGAGCGGAAGAAATTCTGGTTGAAGAAGAACTGATCGCCAAGTTGAAGGAAGGGCGCCCCCTGCGCATCAAGCTGGGGATGGACCCGACCGCGCCGGACATCCACCTGGGTCATACCGTGATCCTCAACAAGCTGAAGACCTTCCAGGATCTGGGCCATGAAGTGATCCTGCTGATCGGTGACTTCACCGCCATGGTGGGTGACCCCTCCGGCAAGAACGCCACCCGTCCGCCGCTCTCCGAAGAGGCCATCAAGCACAACGCCCTCACCTATGCCGAGCAGGCGTTCAAGATCCTCGACCCGGCCAAGACCCGCATCGAGTACAACTCCACCTGGCTGAGTGAGCTGGGCGCGACCGGCATGATCAAGCTGGCGGCCAAGCAGACCGTGGCCCGCATGATGGAGCGCGACGACTTCAAGAAGCGCTACAGCAACGGCCAGTCCATCGCCATTCACGAATTCCTCTATCCGCTGCTGCAAGGCTATGACTCGGTCGCGCTGAAGGCGGACGTCGAGCTCGGCGGTACCGATCAGAAGTTCAACCTGCTGATGGGTCGCGAGCTGCAAAAAGATGCGGGCATGGCGACCCAGTGCGTGCTGATGATGCCGCTGCTGGTAGGCCTGGACGGTGTCAAGAAGATGTCCAAGTCCGCTGCCAACTACATCGGCGTACACGATGCCCCGGGGGAGATGTTCGGCAAGATCATGTCCATCACCGACGATCTGATGTGGAACTACTACGAACTGCTCTCCTTCCGTCCGCTGGCTGAAATCGAAGAGTTCAAGGCAGGTATCGCCGCCGGCACCCTCAACCCGCGCGACGTGAAGATCTGGCTGGCCAAGGAGATCATCGCCCGTTATCACGACGAAGCGGCGGCCGAAGCGGCCCACGAAGATTTCACCCAGCGCTTCTCCAAGAACGCCATTCCGGACGACATGCCGGAAGTCGAGTTGGCACTGGAAGGGGAAGGGCTGGCCATTGCCAACCTGCTCAAAGACGCCGATCTGGTGGCCACCACCTCCGAAGCGTTGCGCATGATCAAGCAGGGTGCAGTCAAGGTGGACGGCGAGAAGCTGGACGATGGCAAGGCACTCATCGGTGCCGGTACCGCCGTCTACCAGGTCGGCAAGCGCAAGTTTGCCCGGGTGACCGTGAAGTAAGTCACCGCCTGCGGCGCAGCCATAAGAAAGGCCTCCCTTGCGGAGGCCTTTTTGTTGGCTCATTGCTGCAAAGAGGGATCAGCCCTCTGTTTTCAGGAAGTTGCGATAGAGCATGTAGAGGTGGGCCGAGCTCCAGCTGAAGTTGCTGGCCCCCTGCATGGCGCCGGTCTCCGGGTTGTAGTTCTCGCGGATGGGGCCGCTGCCCGCCAGCCCCTCGGCATTGCTAAACAGCTTGTTGACGAGCTGTTGGGCATCGCTGCGATAGCCGTAGTTCTCCAGCCCCTTCACCCCGAAGTAGAACTGATCCAGCCAGACCCGGCCGCGCCAGTAGATGTCGGGGTCGTAGGCCGGGTTGGTCAGTGCCGCCGTGCCGAGCGGCACCTTGGTGTTGAACTCCTGGGCATTGAGCATCACCTCGCGCACCCGCGCCGCCTTCTCCTTGTCCGCCACCTCGGCCCAGAGCGGACTCCACCCTTCCGGGCCACGGCCGCGGGCGGTCAACAGCTTGCCGACGCAGCCGTTGGCGTCGGGCAGATCCCCCTGGGCTATCTGGCGGTCGTAATAGAAGCCGGAGGCCTCATCGAACAGGCAGCTGTTGATGTAATCGGCTAGCTGGGTCGCCCCTTCGCGGTAGCGGCTCGCCTCGTCCGGCTTGCCGAGCAGCTCGGCCATGTCGGCCAGGATGCGCTTCTCCTTGGCGAGGAAGGCGTTGAGCTCCACCGACTCCTGATCGATGGAGAAGCCGATGAGGTTGCCGTCGTCCTGATGGTTTTCAAAGAAGAAGACGTTCCAGTCCTGGCGCGCCCTGGCCATGTCGCCGCCATAGGTCTTGTCGGCATAGCGCTTGAGCTGATCCGGCTCGATAAAGCCGAAGCGGGCGGCGTTGTCCATGCCGGACTCCCAGCCTGCGCCGTGCTGGGCGCCGATATCCATGTCGGCGTAGCCGCCAACGCTCAATACCTGCTGATAGAGCGCCATGCCGGCGCAGCCATACCAGCCATCTCCCTCATTGGTGCAGCTCGACAGATCCAGCCCGGCCGGAGCCCCCGTCGGGTACTGCACCTTGAAGGTGATGTTGCCAAACTCGTCGTTGTGCTCGACGTGGCGGGTGGCGCCATATTCGATGATGCCGTTGCGGTTGTTGTCCCGCGCCCGATACCACCAGTCGTGATAGGCCTGGATCTTCGGGTACATCTCGGCGATGAAGGCCTTGTCCTGGGTGGCGCTGTAGATCTCCCAGATGGCCCAGGCGGAGAGGGGCGGCTTGGTGTCGCGCTCGTTCCAGTTGCCGCCGTCGCCACCGCGATCGGCGAGCTTGTTGTAGAAGACGGCGTCGATCACCATGCCGGCATCCTGCGGCCGAACCGGGTCATCGGCCTGGATCTGGTAGTCATACATGGCGCGCACGTTGTTCTTGGCCACCTCGGGGTTGAAGTGGGCCATGGCGTAGGCGTGCTTCCAGCTGTCCCAGGCCCAGACCCCGTCGAACCAGCGGGCGGTGTTGGAGGGGGTGACCCCGTCGTGCAGGATGGCACCGGCCGGCGAGCGCCAGTTGCCGTTGAGGGTCTCCATCGCCTTGACCGCGATGCGCCGCTCCGACTCCGGGATCCCCTGATTGGAGAGGCCGCGCGCCAGGTAATCCTCCCAGCGGCGGATGGCGTCGTCGAAATGGCTGGCGGGGTCGGCCAGCAGCGCCTGGCGGCTTCGCTCGAAGCGACTCGCGTCAGCACTACTGTGGACATAGCTCTGCAGGGTGTAGATATCCTGCTGGCCCTTGGCGGCCAGGGTGAGGCTGGCCTCGCTCACGTAGCCGAGCCCCTGCTCGTCGAGGGTGGTGCGACTCGGCAAGGTGCGATCGATGCGGTAGCTGGCGCTGCCGCTTTGCATGATGTTCCAGGTGCTGCGCAGTTTGCCGAACTGGAATGCCACGCCGCGCTCGGTCTGGCTGATGGTGCGGGTCCAGGCGGGGTACTGCTCGGCGACCGTCTTGTTGGCATCCCACTGGTTGAGCAGCTCCCCCTGCCAGTTGAGCTTGAGGGTGAGGGGGGCATCAGTGTGGTTGATGAGGCGGGTACGAACCAGCGCAGTGCGGGCATCGCCGTAGCGCAGCTCCAGCTCCAGGGTGAAGGGGTCGAAATCGAAGCGCTGCACCAGCGCTCCCGGGATGGCGTACAGCGCCTGTTTGCTGGCGCTGGTGAGCGGGAAGGCGCGGCCGCTCTCGTCGCTCAGGGTCAGCTTGTCCAATTCGCTTGCGAAGAACAGGCTGTACTCCTCGGCGATGACCATGGGGCCGGTAAAGCCGCCCCACTCGCTGTCGCTGGCGGGCAGCAGGAAGCCGTGCCAGGCGCCGAGATCGAGCAGCGGGTTGTATTTGAGGTTGGCGTAGCTGTCAAAGTCACGGAACTGGAGCGGGGTGCCGCTGCGGTCGATCACGTTCTGATACTGGTTCGCCAGGGTGGTGCTGGGGGCGGCCGAGCTGCTGGAGTCATTGCCGTTGCAGGCAGTGAGGCCGAACAGGGCGACGCTCAGGGTGATGGAAAGTAAATTTTTACGAAACATCTCTCGCTCCAATGACAGTTTTTGTAGGTTGAGGAAGGTGTTTTTAGTGATTATTTTAGTGAAATCGTTTGCGGGAGCCATTATAGGGCGATTTTGGCGGGATTATTGGCGCTGTGTCACAGTGCAGGAGGGGCGAGTGTGAGCCGGATCACCCGGTTACACGAGGTTACATAGTCTTGTATTTTAGTAATTATTTACTTTCGTGGTGGCAGTCAGCGAGAGAGAGGAGGGGCAGGTACGCAGGTATTGGTGGGGGGTCAGGCCGAACTCCTCCTTGAAGCGCGCGGCAAAGCGGCCGGGGGAGTCGTAGCCACAGGCGAGGGCGGTCTGAAGCGGAGTGAGCCCCTGTTGCAGCAGGGTGAGGGCGTGCCCCAGGCGTACCTGGGTCAGCACCTGGCGAAAGCTGCGCCCCTCGGCGGCCAGTTTGCGGACCAGAGAGGCGCGGCTCATGGCGAAGTGGGTCGCTACCGTCTCCAGCCGGTGATCGAGACCAGGCTCCACGCTGAGGTAACGGGCCAGCCGTTCCCCCAGGGTCATGGTGGTGGCAGGAAAGAGCAGGCCAAGGCCCCCCGCTTCCCTGAGCTCGCCATAAAACCCTTGCAGCAGCTGGGTCTGGGCCGTCTCGCAGAGCTGCCGCTGCGCCATGGTGGTGACGAGATCGAAGCAGAAGGCGAGGGCCGACGTCACCCTGATGGCCGGTGGCTTGAGGAGATCGAGGGGGCTCTCTGCCAGCCACTCGGCCGGTGGCGGGGCCAGCAGGGTGAGCGCCTGGGAGCGAAACGTGCCCTGTTCCGGCTGGTTGACGAAGGTGAGCCGGTGACCCGCCGGGATCAGCAGCCAGCTCTCCTTGTCAAAGGAGAGGCGCTGCTCCCGCCACCACAGCTGCTTGCGGCCCTGCTGCACCCAGATGAGGGTCGGCGCGTAGATGAGCACCCGGCGCAGGGGCTGCTGGCGGATCCCGAAGTAGTGATTCAGTTGCAGCAGGGGCGTGCTCATCGGGCGGGCTCCTAGGGGGTGGTGAAGGTGGCGGTCAGGGTGGCCTTGCCAAGGGCCAGGCTGTTGAGCATGTAGCCTACCATGGCGGGCGGGGTGTTGGCCTTCACCTCCAGCGCCTTGGGCAGGGCCCAGACGGTGAACTGGTAGCGGTGCATGCCGTGACCGGCGGGCGGGCAGGGGCCGCCATAACCCTGGGTACCGTAGTCGGTGCCAAGCTCCAGCCCCTGTTTGATCTTGCCGGAGGCATTGCTCGGCAGCTCGCTCTGGCTGGCCGGCAGGTTCACCACCAGCCAGTGCCACCAGCCGCTGCCGGTGGGGGCGTCCGGGTCATAGGCGGTGATGGCGACGCTCTGGGTGCCGGCGGGCAGGCTCTGCCAGCTCAACTGGGGGGAGCGGTTCTCGCCGCTGCAACCAAAGCCGTTGAAGCTGAAGACCTTGTCCATGGGTTCACCCTCGCGGATGTCGGTACTCTTGAGGGTCATGGCACCGGCGGGCAGGGCCGCGAGGCAGAACAGGGGCAGCAGCGGGATAATGGGGGATCTCATGATGGGCACTCCTTTGTGTGAATATGGCATTCACTCTAAGGGGGCTGGCTCAAAACAGAGTGCCCGTATGGCTCAAATTATGCCATGGAGACGGCTTTTGTGAGCTGTTCGGGGCTTTTGAGGGGCATAAAAAAAACCGGCATCCTGGGATGCCGGTTTTTGGGAGAGGCGAGGGGCCTTAGCGCAGGATCATCTCGTCACGGCCCGGGCCGACGGAGACCATGGGCACCGGCACGCCCAGCAGGGCTTCGATGCGCAGCACATAGTCCTGGGCAGCCTTGGGCAGCTCGGCGAAGGTGCGGCAGGCGCTGATGTCTTCGCTCCAGCTCTCCATCTTCTCGTAGACGGGGGTGAGGGCGGCGGTCTGCGGCCAGATCGGGTTCTCGGTGTGGGCACCTTCGTAGGCCACGCAGATCTTCAGATCCGGCAGACCGGTCAGGCAGTCCAGCTTGGTCAGGGCCACTTCGGTGGCAGCCTGCAGCTCGACGCCGTTCTTGGTGGCGACGGCATCGAAGTAACCCACGTCACGGGGACGGCCGGTGGTGGCGCCGAACTCGTTGGTGATCTTGCGGAACTCGTCCTGGTTCTCCATGGCGGTCAGCAGGGTGCCGGTACCGACGGAGGAGCTGAAGGCCTTGGCCACGGCGATGACGCGCTCCGGGCGCAGACCCGGCAGACCGCCACCGATGCCGGCGTAGGCGCCGGAAACGTGGGAGGAGGTGACCCAGGGGTATTCGCCGTAGATGAGATCACGACCGGCGCCCAGCTGGGCTTCGAACAGCAGGGTCTTGCCTTCGGCTTGCAGTGCCTTGAGGGGCATGCTGACGTTGCAGACGGCGTCCAGCCAGGGAGCAGACACTTCCAGCAGCCAGTCGGCCATCTCCTGGGCGGTCTGGGTGAATTCGAAGTCCGGATAGAGAGCCTTCATCTGCGGCAGTTTCCAGTCCAGCATGAACTGGATGCGCTCCACCAGCACGTCCGGCTGTTTCAGCCAGCCCACCAGGATCGCCTTTTTCATGACCCGATCACCGTAAGCCGGGGCGATGCCCTGACGGGTGGAGCCGTATGCGCCGTCACCCAGGCGTTGCTCTTCCAGGGTGTCTTCCAGCGCGTGCAGCGGCAGGCAGAGGGTGGCACGGTCAGAGATGGCGAGCTTGGGAATGACGCCGGAGGCCTTGACCTCTTCCAGCTCGACGGTGAGCTTCTCGGGGCTGATCACCATGCCGGGGCCCAGCACGACCAGGCAATCCGGGTTGAAGACGCCGCTCGGCACCTGGTGCAGCTTGAAGGTGCCCAGATCGTTGACCACGGTGTGGCCGGCGTTGTTGCCGCCCTGGAAACGAATACTGGCGCCAGCCTGGCCTGCCAGATAATCGACGATGCGGCCTTTGCCTTCATCACCCCAGTTAGCACCTACGACTACGATAGACGACATGACTCTTTCTCCTAAGACGTTAGGCGTCCATCCTAGGAGCCCCGTGAGGATTAGAAAAATTAATTATCTTTATAATTCCGATAAGGAAGCCATATAATTCCGGTGCAATTATCGACACCGCGCTCCCTTGCGTGGTGCCCGTGCCCTGGCGGCGCTGGCCTTGCCATCGACCCGGGAGAAGAGGAACCCCATGCTGGACATTCACTGGCTGCACACCTTCGTCACCCTGGCCCGGTTGCAGCACTTCGGCCAGACGGCCACCGAACTGCACATGACGCAACCCAATGTGAGCCTGCACCTCAAGAACCTGGAGCAGGCGACCCGGGTCAAGCTGGTGGAGCGCAGCCCGTTCCGCCTGACCCAGGCGGGGGAGCGGCTGCTGCAAAGCGCCGAGCGCGCCATCAACGAGTTGCAGCTCTGCCAGTCCGATCTCAATGCCCTGAGCCAGTTGAGCCAGGGGACGCTCGCCATCGCCGCCAGCGACATCATCTCGCGCCTGCTGCTCATCCAGCCGTTCCAGCGCTTCAAGCAGGCCTTCCCCGGCATCGACCTCACCCTGTTCAACACCACCTCGGATCAGGCGGCGGATCTGGTGCGGGCGGGCAAGGCGGATCTGGGCTTCGTGATGGCACAAAAGCGCAGCGAGCCGCTCTTCTACACCGAGTTGCAGCAGGTGACCTGGTGTGCCCTGGGGCACGGCCTGGCCCGCTGGCAGGCGCGGGCCAGCTCGGGGGAGAGCGATCCTCTGGACGAGCCGACCCTGATCCTGCTGGGGCACGACACCCGGACCCGGGCATTGATCGACCCCTCCCTGCCCCTGCTCGGCCTGCCGAGCTGCCGCATCATGGAGGTGGGGAGCGTGGATGCCCAGCTCGACTGGGCCGAGGCGGGCTTTGGCGTCGCCATCGTGCCGGATTTCTCCCTTCACCCCAGGCTCAAGCTGACCGCCCCGGTGACCCGGCTCACCGATTTTCCCGGTACCAGCCTGGGGTACGTGGTGCGCCAGAACCAGGTGCTGTCGCGGGCCATCAAGCAACTGCTGCACTGGGTGGAGGAGGAGATCCAGAATCCGGCGCTGCTGCTGGCGCCGTGACAGGCCAGGCGCCCGTTCCCGATAACCAAGAGGCCACCCCTGGGGTGGCCTCTTGGTTGGTGTTCATTGCCCGGCGGGGGCTGTGGTCTCCACCGCGTGGCTGGGCGGGCTGGCCGGCATGGCCTCCGGTGATGGCGCCTCCAGCGGCGTTGCCGACGAGGCGGGCGCCTCAGGCGGGGTCAGGGGATGGCCTGGTGCCAGGGTTGTGCTGCCCGGTGTGGGCGGCTCGGTCAGTGCCGGGGCCTGGTTGGTGGAGGCCGCCCCCGAACTGGTTGAGAGGGTCGCGGCGGCCGGCTGCTCCGGCAAGGTGTCGGACCCCTCCAGTGGCGCGGTGCCTTCCTGCGTGCCAGTCCCATCGGTCGGTGTGGCCGCGCTGTTCGCCGGGGGCAAGGTTGGCAGGGCGCCCGAGGTCGCCCCTGCCCCGGATGCCGTGAGGGTGTCCGCCGGGAGGGTGGGCACGGCATCCAGCATGCCGGGATGGAGCAGGGCGATGCTGCCCGCCTGCATGCCTTCCCAGGTGAGGGTGGTCAGTGCCGGATGCAGCCGGGTGAACTGCTTGAGCCGCTCGTTCAGCACGTCCCGCAGGGTGCGCACCTCGCTCTCGGGCAGGCTTGCCAGCGCCACCAGTTCGGCGGTGACGGCGAAGGTATTGACGCTGCTTGTCTGCCCCGGATAGAGGTTGGCGCCGATGCGGCTGCGATCATAGTAGGGGTGCTGCTTGAGCAGCTTGTCCACCTGTTCCCCCTCGATGGGAATGAGGCGGGCCTGACAGCGGCCGGTGAGATCGCCGATGGCCTGATTGGGGTGACCGGCGACCACGAAGGCGGCATCCAGGGTGCCGTCACAGAGCCCCTCCAGCCGGTTGCCCGGGGAGATCACGGGCGGGCGGCTGAAGTCGGCGATCCGCCACCCCATGGCATCGAGCAGGGCCCGGCTGGTGACCCTGTCCCCGGAGTTGGGGGCGCCGACATCGACCCGCTTGCCCTTGATGTCGGCCAGGGTGGTGATGTTGCTGGTGGCGCTGGCAATCAGGGTCAGGGACTCCTTGTGGAGCCGCAAGAGGCTGCGCAGCTGATCGTCCGGGGCCTGGCCCGCGAAGGGGCCGCTGCCGTGCACCGCATGGTAGAGCACATCCGACTGCATCAGGGCGAGCTGTACCTCTCCCTTGGCGAGCGCCGCCAGATTGGCGATGGAGCCCGAGGTACTCTGCACCGTGCAGTGCAGGCCGTGGCGGGCACTCTCCTCGTTGAGCAGGCGGCAGATAGCGCCTCCTGTCGGGTAGTAGACGCCGTTGAGGGCTCCCGTGCCGATGGTGACATAGGCGGGGGAGGCGAAGAGGGAGGGCGCCAGCACGGCCGCAAGCCAGGGCAGGGCGGTACGTGACAGACGCAACAGGGCAGAGAAGGCGAATGGGCGCATAGTGGACCGAAACCGTGGCTGAACATGAGGAGGAGGCGGGCTCATCCGGTGATGAGCCTCATCTTATCCGTATCAGACGGGAAGCTGAACGGATTTTACCGCTTTTGCGCGCATCGGGCGGCCTGGGGCCGCCGCCCGGGACGGTTCGCTAGCGGGTCTGGAGAATGGCTTTCTCCATGCGGGCCAGGGCCTCGGTGAGACGGGCCCGGGTGCAGCCAAAGTTGAGCCGCACGAACTGGCCGTTGCCGAACTGGGCACCGGGGGAGAGACCCACGCCCGCCTGTTCGAAGAAGGCGACGGGATCGTCCAGGCCCAGGGCGCTCATGTCGATCCAGGCGAGGTAGGTGGCCTGGTTGCGGGCCAGCTTGACGCCGGGCCAGCGGGCCACGGCCTGCTCGATCAGGGCCAGGTTGCCGGCCAGGTAGTCGAGCTGTTCATTCAGCCACTGCTCGCCCCCCTCATAGGCCGCCTCGGCCGCCACGAACCCCAGCAGATTGACATCGGCGCTGATGCCGCGCATCGCCTGTTGCAGCTTGAGCCGCAGGCGGGCATTGGGGATCACGGCGAAGGAGCAGCACAGCCCTGCGATGTTGAAGGTCTTGCTCGGCGCCATCATGACGGCGGAGCGCTCGGCCGCCTCCGGGCTCAGGGCACCATAGGGGATGTGGCGGGCATCCTTGTCCAGCAGCAGGTCGCAGTGGATTTCGTCGGAGCAGATCACCAGGTTGTGGCGCTCGGCGATGGCGTCGATGGCCAGCAGCTCTTCCCGGGTGAAGACGGTGCCGCCCGGGTTGTGGGGGTTGCACAGCAGCAGCAGATCCGCCGAGGGGGCCTGACGCTCAAGCTCTTCGAGATCCAGCACCCAGCGGCCTTCTTCCTCCACCACGGGGACGGTGAGCAGGGGGCGGTCATTGAAGCCCGGCGCCTGCAGGAAGGGGTAGTAGACCGGCTTGGGGGTGATGATGCCGCGCCCGTGTTGGCTCCAGGCCTTGCAGGCGAGATTGAGGCCCGGCACCACCCCGGGCAGGAAGACGAGCCATTCGGGCTGGATGGTCCAGCCATAGCGGCTGGCCAGCCGCGTGATGATGAGTTCGATGAGCCGGGGAGAGGGGCGCGAATAGCCGAAGATGCCGTGGGCGACCCGTTTGGTGAGGGCCTCCAGTACGGCGGGGGGAGAGACGAAGTCGGTGTCTGCGACCCACATGGGCAGGACATCCTGACCCTTGTATTTGTCCCATTTCAGGCTCATGGTACCGCTGCGATCTATTTCCCGGTCAAAATCAAACATGTTAAATCCTTGTACTGGCGCTGGATGGGCTTCCAATGTACGGACTTGGACGCCCCCCCGCAACCCTTGAGGTGGCTGTTGATAATGGCATAAAATAGCCGCCGCCATACGCCAAGCCCGCCCGCATCTGGCTCCTTTTTTTCTTCCATATCAATGGTATCTCTATGAGTTTGCTGTCTGCTGCCCGCAAGAGGCCGGATCCCGTCTCTCTCTCGTTTCTCGCCGTGACCTTCATGACCGGGGTGGCGGTGGCGCTGCAGGTGCCGACCTTGAGCCTGTTTTTGGCCGAGGAGGTGCAGGTGCGCCCCTTCCTGGTGGGGCTCTTCTACACGGTGAACGCGGTGATCGGCATCCTCATCAGCCAGTGGCTCGGCCACCGCTCCGACAACAAGGGGGATCGCAAGCAGCTGATCCTGCGCTGCTGCTTTGCCGGCATCGTGCTCTCCCTGCTGTTTGCCTGGAACCGGCAGTACTGGTTGCTGGTGAGCCTGGGGGTGCTGCTGGCGAGCCTGACCGCCACCGCCAGCCCGCAGCTGTTCGCCCTGGCGCGGGAATACGCCGACAGCCGCAACAAACAGGCCGACATGTTCAGCTCGGTGCTGCGGGCCCAGTTCTCCCTGGCCTGGGTGATAGGGCCACCCATCGCCTTCGCGCTCGCCATCGGCTACGGCTTCAAGGTGATGTATCTGGCCTCGGCGCTGGCCTATGTCATCTGCGCCTTCGTGGTGTGGCGCTGGCTTCCCTCCCTGCCGCTGCCGGTGATGGACAGCGAGGTGGAGCGAGTGAGCAGCTGGCGGGATCCGTCGGTGCGGGCGCTCTTCATCGCCTCCACCCTGATGTGGACCTGCAACAGCATGTACCTCATCAACATGCCCCTCTACATCACCCGCGAGCTGGGGCTGGAGGAGAAGCTGGCCGGTTTGCTGATGGGCACGGCGGCGGCCCTGGAGATCCCCTTCATGCTGCTGGCGGGTCACTACACCCGGCGCTTCGGCAAGCGGCCCATGATGCTGCTGGCGGTGCTGGCCGGGGTCGGTTTCTATGGCGGTCTCGTGACCCTGTCGAGCCAGCATGCCCTCATTGCGCTGCAACTGCTCAATGCCATCTTCATCGGCATCGTGGCCGGCATCGGCATGTCCTATTTCCAGGACTTGATGCCGGGGCGCGCCGGGGTGGCGACCACGCTCTTTTCCAACAGCATCCGCACCGGCTCCATCATGGCGGGGGCCATCGCGGGGACTGTGGCGGAGCTCTGGAGCTTCCACGGGGTCTTCATGGTGGCGGCGGCCCTGGCGCTGATGGCGCTGGCCGCCTGCTGGCGGGTCCCCAACGTATAGGGGATGCAAAGGGGAGCCGATGCCCGGATGTGCCGGCACCAGTGCCCCGGTCGTGCGGGGAAGAAGCGGCCTTACCTGGGGTTGTCTCCCTGGTATTCGATGCGCAGGCAGCGCAGCAGCAGCTCGGCCGCCGGCCCCAGCGCCTCCACCGAGGGGGTGAGCAGGTAGGTGTAGAGATAGCGCTCGCTGCCGCCGGTGAGATCGAGCTGCACCAGCGAGCCCTCGGCGAGCTCCTCCTGCACCAGGTGGCGGGGCACCCAGGCGTAACCCATGCCAAGGCGCACCATGTTGAGCACCTCATGATAGTGGGTCGCCTTCCAGCCGGTGTCGTCCGCATCGTTCCAGTCCACCGAGCGGTGGATGGGGGGATGCAGGCTTATCTGGTTGTGGCTGGCCAGCACCTCGGCGGTGATGGGCTCTCCCTGCTCCGCAAGGGGGTGGCCCGCTGCGCACAGAGGAAGCAGACAGACTTCGTCCAGCGGCAGGCCGGTGCGATCCTGGGGCAGGTGCTCGGAGAGCATCAGATCTCCCGCCTGCAGCGCATTGAAGTGGCAGTGGATCCGCTCGTGCAGGTTGATGCGGCAACCGCGGCTGCGGGGGTAGAAGTGGGCCAGCGCCCGGTAGAGGCGCTCCCGCGGCTGCACCACGGACACATAGAGGTTGATCTGCGGCTCCCACTGCCGCTCCAGGTTGTTGGCCAGGTTCTCCAGCTCTTCCACCTGCTGGCTGAGCTGGCGCGCCCGCTTGAGGAAGATCTCCCCCGCCGGCGTCAGCACCGCCTTGCGTCCCCGCACCTCCAGCAGGGCCACCCCCAGACTCTGTTGCAGCTTGGCTACCGCATGATTGAGGGAGGATTGGCTCTTGTTCAGCGCCTCGGCAGCCTGGGCATAACCGCCGCAGTCCACCACCGCCTGAAAGATCCGCCATTGCTCAAACGTGCTCTTGGGACGAAACATAGTGCAACCTGTCTGGGGCCGATGGGATTCAACAGGGCGCGCCTTGGCACCCCCTCTTCACTGTAATCCCATCCGGTTGATTTGTTGATTTATTTGGGTTGGGCCACGAAGGTCTTGCCGCTCTGGCCCTGACTGTCACGCCCCATCAGGTAGAGATAGAGGGGCATCAGATCGGCCGGGGTCTTGAGGGTTTGCGGATCTTCCGCCGGGAAGGCGCTGGCTCGCATCCTGGTGCGGGTGCCGCCCGGGTTCAGGGTGTTGACCCGCACCCTGGTGTTCTCCAGCTCGTCCGCCAGCACCTCCATCATCCCCTCGATGGCGAACTTGGAAATGGCATAGGTGCCCCAGTAGGCGCGCCCTTTGCGGCCCACGCTGGAGGAGGTGTAGACGATGGAGGCCTCGCCGCGCTCCTTGGCGGTCTGGCGAATGAGGGGCAGCAGCGCCTGGGTCAGCAGGAATTCGGATTTGACGTTGACCTGCATCACCTCGTCCCACTCCTGCTCCTGAATGTGTTCGAACGGCGACAGGGTGCCGAGCAGCCCGGCGTTGAACAGCACGCCGTCGAGGCGGCCGAACTGCTGGGCGAAGGTCTCCGCCATGCCGCGGTAGTGGGCGGCAGTAGCTCCTTTCAAGTCCACCGGCACGATGGCGGGCAGGGGGTGACCGGCCGCTTCAATCTGGTCGTAGACCGCCTCCAGCTTGGCACTGGTACGCCCGAGCAGGATCACGGTGGCACCGTGGGCCGCATAGGTGAGGGCCGCTTCGCGGCCGATGCCGTCACCGGCACCCGTCACCAGAATGACCTTGTCCTTGAGCAGATCACGGGGGGCCTGATAGTCGAGCATGTGGACTCCTGTTAACAATGCCTGGCGGCTTGGCGCAACGAATCGAGTGGGCAAGTGTACTGATCCGGCCCGGCAGTTGACCAGTATGAGACGGCAAAAATGTGAATAAAACAGGGCGATAGCGTCGATCCCTCCGCCCTTGGCACGGGAGATGGCAGAGTTTTTGCGCGAGGGGGGCAAACTCCTTACTATGTGAAAAAACCGGACATTGAGCGGAGCATCAAGTGGCATTTTTGACCGAATACGGCCTGTTTCTGGCCAAGACCCTCACCTTCTTGCTGGCCATCGGCGCCGTCATCCTGATGGTGGCGAGCAGCCGCCAGCCCAAATCCCGCAAGGGGGAACTGGTGGTGACGGATCTCTCCGGCGAGCTGGAGCAAGGGCGCCATCAACTGCAGGCAGCCCTGGCGGGCAAGGCCGAGCGCAAGCAGATGGAGAAGACCCGCAAGGCCGAGCACAAGGCCAAAGCCAAGGGGGAGGATGAGCGCAGCCGGCTGTTCGTCATCGACTTCAACGGCAGCATGGATGCCAAGGAAGTGGTCTCCCTGCGGGAAGAGGTGAGTGCCGTGATAGGCGTGGCCCGGCCCGGGGACGAGGTGCTGCTGCGCCTCGAATCCGGCGGCGGCGTGGTGCATGGCTACGGCCTGGCCGCCTCCCAGTTGCAGCGGCTGCGGGACAAGGACATCACGCTGACCGTGGCCATCGACAAGGTGGCGGCAAGCGGCGGCTACATGATGGCCTGCGTGGCCGATCAGATCCTGGCGGCGCCGTTCGCCATCGTCGGCTCCATCGGTGTCATTGCCCAGATGCCGAACTTCAACAAGCTGCTCAAGAAGCACGACATCGAATTCGAGATGCACACCGCAGGCCAGTACAAGCGCACCATCACCATGTTCGGCGAGAACGACGATCAGGGGCGGGAGAAGTTTCGCGAGGAGCTGGGGGCCATCCACGAACAGTTCAAGGCCTTCGTGGCCGAGCACAGACCCGGTCTCGACATCGACAAGGTGACCACCGGCGAGCATTGGCTGGCGAGCCAGGCCAAGCAGCTCGGGTTGGTGGACAGCCTCTGCACCAGCGATGACTACCTGCTGGCCCAGGCCAGCCATCACAAGGTGGTCGGCATCCGCTACAGCAAACCCAGGAGCCTGACCCAGAAGCTTGGCAAGCAGGCGGCACTGGGGCTGGAGGGGGCCCTCGGCCGCCTGTGGCAGCAGAGCCCCTGGCGCTGAGAACCTGTTTCGAGCTTACTGCGAGGTCGTGATCAAGGCTCATGTGCTGCTCGGAATCCTCATGTGTATCTACACACTCCGGTTCCTGCGCTGCTCTTCACCTTGCTGACGATCTCTCGCTACAGCTCGTGAACAGGTTTTATAGCTCAGTGCAAAGGACTAAAAAGAGAGCCGAGCATTGCCCGGCTCTCTTTTTTTATTGCGTCGGCTCTGCAGGCCGATGGCGCACCTCAGCGTTGGAAGGGGTAGACGGAACCCAGTTTCAGGATCTGGGTCAGCTCGTCCAGGGCGGTGCGGGTCTCCAGCACCAGGGACGGGTCGCGCAGATCGTCCAGCGCCAGGCTGTCGCGATAGTGCTTCTCGACCCACTGATCCAGGCGGGCAAACTGGTTGTCGGTGATGAGGCAGGCCGGGTTGACCGCGGCGAGCTCGGTGTCGTTCATGGCGACCCGCAGGCGCAGACAGGCGGGGCCGCCGCCGTTTCTCATGCTCTGCTTCACGTCCATGTAGTGGACGTCCTTGATGGGGGTGCCCAGGGTCACCAGCCTGGCCAGATAGGCGGACACCGCCGGGTTGTCGCGGCATTCGGTGGGGGCGATGATCGCCATCTCGCCGGATGGCAGGGTGAGGATCTGGGTGTTGAACAGGTAGGACTTCACCGCATCCTGCACCGACACCTCTGCAGTCGGCACCTCGATGAAATGCAGTTCCCCGTCGCCGAACTTGGTACGCACCTCGGCCAGCGCAGCCTCGGTATTGAGGAACGCCTGCTGGTGGAAGAAGAGCACGTTCTGGTTGCCCACCGCGATGACGTCGTTGTGGAACACCCCCTGATCGATCACGTCCGGGTTCTGCTGGATGAAGACCGCACTCTCATCCCCCAGGCCATGCAGGCGGGCGATGGCCTGGCTCGCTTCCAGGGTCTGGCGGGCCGGATAGCGTTTGGGGGCGGGCTGGGAGACGTCGAAGGCGCTGCGGCCATAGACGAACAGCTCGACCCCCGCTTCGCCATAGGCGCGGCACAGCCGGGTGTGGTTGGCGGCGCCTTCGTCACCGAAGTGGTCGTTCTCCGGCAGATGCTGGTGGTGATAGAAGTGGCGATCGTTGTTGAACACGGCCCGCAGGATGCGCCCGGTCACCTCGGGCTCCAGGGAGCGGTGGAACTTGTTGGTCAGGTTGGCGGGGGTGAAGTGAATGCGGCCATCCTGGGTGTCGGCGCTCGGGGAGACGGTGGCGGCGTTGGCGGTCCACATGCTGGAGGCGGAGTAGCAGGCGGCCAGCACGGCGGGGGCCTGTCTGGCGGCCTGGGTCAGGACGCTGGCGTCGTTGCCGGTGAAGCCTAGGCGGCGCAGGGTCGCGAGATCCGGCCTCTCCTGAGGGGCCAGCACGCCCTGTACCATGCCGAGGTCGGTCAGCGCCTTCATCTTGCGCAGCCCCTGCTTGGCCGCTTCCTTGGGGTTGGAGGCCTCTTTGGCGTTGCTCTGGGAGGCGACGTTGCCATAGGAGAGGCCGGCATAGTTGTGGGTGGGGCCGACCAGGCCGTCGAAGTTGACCTCGAAGTGCTTCATGATCACATCCTTTCGATTTTTATATGGGGAGCGGTTCCTTCCGCGCACAAAGCTGCGGTGTGCGGCCATTATAAAGAGATTTCATCCTTTGTAACAAGCTGATAACCAGAATGGGTTTTTATGTCACAAGGGTGGCTGGATATGTCATTTCCAATCTAAAAAAGGGGGGGATATAGCATAAAAACAAAAAAGCGGTTGCTTCCCGCGCCCCGGCTTCGCATTAATAAATAAAGAAGCAGGGCGGTTCGGGCTGTCGGGCAAATTGACCCGCAAGATTGCTTTTTCCCGTCAAATCTCTTATACAGCCCCACAAAACCGCACGCCAACCCCGTCGGGTGCAATGAGGATAATAGTTACAGCATGGGCAAATCACTGGTCATCGTGGAGTCTCCGGCCAAGGCCAAGACCATCAACAAATATTTGGGCAAGGACTACGTGGTGAAATCCAGCGTAGGCCACGTGCGCGATCTGCCGACCAGCGGCAGCGCCAGCACCGAGCCCAAAAAACCTGTCATTCGCGGCATCAAGCTCAGCGAATCCGAGAAGGCGGCCAAGGATCGCAACGCCCTGTTCTCAAGGATGGGCATCAACCCGACCGCAGGCTGGCAGGCCAACTACCAGATTTTGCCCGGCAAGGAAAAAGTGGTCAGCGAGTTGCAAAGTCTGGCCGCCAAGGCCGACACCATCTATCTCGCAACCGACTTGGATAGAGAGGGGGAAGCGATCGCCTGGCACCTGCGCGAGATCATCGGTGGCGACGACAGCCGCTACAAGCGCGTGGTGTTCAACGAGATCACCAAGAGCGCCATCCAGGAGGCGTTCGCCCAGCCGTCCGAGTTGAACATTCATCGCGTCAACGCCCAGCAGGCCCGTCGTTTCCTCGACCGGGTGGTGGGTTACATGGTCTCCCCGCTCTTGTGGAAGAAGCTGGCCCGCGGCCTCTCCGCCGGTCGGGTGCAATCCGTCGCGGTGCGCCTCATCGTCGACAAGGAGCGCGAGATCAAGGCGTTCGTGCCGGTGGAGTTCTGGGATCTCAACGCCGACCTGCTCACCGCCGAGAAGAGCGAGCTGCGCATGGAGGTGGTCAGCCGCAACGGTGCCGACTTCAAGCCGGTGACCCAGGCCGAGACCTTCGCCGCCGTAGCGGCCCTGGAAGGGGTCGACTACAAGGTGGTCAACCGGGAAGACAAGCCGACCGGCTCCAAGCCGTCCGCTCCCTTCATCACGTCCACCTTGCAGCAGGCCGCTTCTACTCGTCTGAGCTTCGGGGTCAAGAAGACCATGATGATGGCCCAGCGTCTCTATGAAGCGGGTTACATCACCTATATGCGTACCGACTCCACCAACCTCAGCAAAGAGGCGGTGGACGCGGTGCGGGAATACATCGGCGAGCAGTATGGTGCCGCCTACCTGCCGAGCGAGCCGAACCTCTACGGCGCCAAGGCCAATGCCCAGGAGGCCCACGAGGCGATCCGCCCCTCCAGCGTCCAGGTGACTGCCGAGATGCTGGAAGGGATGGAGCCCGATGCCATGCGGCTCTATGACCTCATCTGGCGCCAATTTGTCGCCTGCCAGATGACCCCGGCCCAGTACGACTCCTCGACCCTGACCGTCAAGGCAGGGGAGTTCGAGCTCAAGGCCCGTGGTCGCACCTTGCGCTTCGCCGGCTGGACCAAGGCCCTGCCGCCCATGGGCCGCAAGGGTGAAGACAGCCAGCTGCCGGCGGTGACCGTCGGCGAGGTGCTGAAACTGGTTAAGCTGGATCCGCGCCAGCACTTCACCAAGCCGCCCGCCCGCTTCACCGAAGCGGCCCTGGTGCGCGAGCTGGAAAAGCGCGGCATCGGCCGTCCGTCCACCTATGCCTCCATCATCTCCACCATCGTCGACCGTGGGTATGTGCGGGTCGAGAGCCGCCGCTTCTTCGCCGAGAAGATGGGGGAGATCGTCACCGACCGCCTGGTGGAGAACTTCGTCGAGCTGATGAACTACGAGTTCACCGCCAAGATGGAAGACAAGCTCGACGGCATCGCCGAGGGGAGCCTGGAGTGGAAGAAGGTGCTCGACGCCTTCTACGCCGAGTTCACCCAGGAGCTGGAGCAGGCCGACAAGCCCCATGAAGAGGGGGGCATGCGTGCCAACCAGATGGTGCTGACCGACATCGACTGCCCGGATTGTGGCCGCAAGATGGGTATCCGTACCGCTACCACCGGCGTCTTCCTCGGCTGCTCCGGCTATGCCCTGCCGCCCAAGGAGCGCTGCAAGAAGACCATCAACCTGGTCAGTGCGGACGAGTTCGTCTCCGCCACCGACGGGGACGAGGCGGAAACCGATGCCCTGCGTGCCAAGCATCGCTGCGGGATCTGCGGCACCGCCATGGACGCCTACATCATCGACGACAGCCGCAAGCTGCACGTCTGCGGTCGCAACCCGGATTGCGATGGCTACGAGGTGGAGCAGGGGCAGTTCAAGCTCAAGGGCTACGAAGGGCCGAGCATCGAGTGCGATCGCTGCGGCTCCGAGATGCAGCTCAAGAACGGCCGTTTCGGCAAATACATGGGTTGCACCAACGAGAGCTGCAAGAACACCCGCAAGATCCTGAAAAATGGCGACATTGCGCCGCCGAAAGAGGATCCGGTACCCCTGCCCGAGCTGAAATGCACCCAGTCCGACGCCCACTTCGTGCTGCGGGACGGCGCCGCCGGCCTCTTCCTGGCCGCCAGCAACTTCCCCAAATCCCGCGAGACCCGTGCGCCCCTGGTGGAGGAGCTCAAGCGCTTCCGTGATCGCCTCTCTCCCAAGCACCAGTACCTGGCGGACGCCCCGGCGTCAGATCCTGACGGAAACGCCTCCGTGGTGCGCTTCAGCCGCAAGACCAAGGAGCAGTACGTGATGACCGAGGTCAACGGCAAGGCGACCGGCTGGACAGCCCATTACGACAACGGAAAATGGCAGGAGAGCCTGCCCAAGGCGAAGAAAGCCTGATGGCGACGCCGCTCACAGCATGATGAAAGAGGCCCCTTGCGAGGGGCTTCTTTGTTGGTGGATGGCGATATACTGGAATGGCTGCATGGATGGCAGCGCAAGACAGGGAGTTGTCATGGAGATACATGAAATACGGCCGGGCATGACCTGCCTGACCCGTGAAGGGACAGCCTATGTGCTGGAGGTGGACAGACAGAGTCTGCTGGTGCTCTTGCAACGGGAGGATGAGACCATCCCGGTACAGGTGCGCAGCGATGACATTCTGGGGCCCATTGCCGGCGACTAGGGAAGAGAACGTGACGGAGGGCGACCACAGAGGCCCTCCCTTTGTTGCAAGAGCCCCCATCCCTTCGGGGCGTGCCAGCCTCGTCAGAAGGGAACCAGAAAGAGCAGCTCGGCCAGGTCGGGCTGCCACTGCCACTCCCGCATCCTGACCCGCCCGCCAATCACGGGCACCCCCTCTTCCTGCAGCAGCCCCGCTTGCTTGTCAAAGCCTGCGGATCCTTTTGGCAGCGAAATGGTGCCTGCCGCCCCCAGCACCCGGTGCCAGGGCAGCACCTTGTCGGTCTCCCGCAAGACTTTCCCCACCAGTCGTGCCCGTCCGGGCAGGCCCGCGAGATCCGCCACCTGGCCGTAGCTCACCACGCGGCCGGGGGGGATCAGGGCGAGGATCGCCTCGATGCGGGCCGTCTTGTCCAGGGGGGGCGCGTTCGTTCTCATGATGATGGCTCGTCAAAAACAGCAGAAGCGCCATTGTGGCGCTTCTGTCATGGGGCTTGCAATCTGTCAGCCGAAGGTCTGGCTCAGTCCCCTGAGCTCGCGGGCCCGCCTGAGCAGCTCTTGGCTGGAGTCGTCCACCGCCTGGATCTTCTGGCTGTTGGCGCGGGAGTATTCGGAGATCTGGTGGATGTTGCGGCTGATCTCCTCCACCACCACCTGCTGCTGCTCCGCGGCGGCGGCGATCTGGGTGGAGAATTCGGTCACCTGATCGATTTCCCCCAGCACCAGGTGCAGGTTGCCTGATCCCTGGCGGGTCATCTCGACACATTCTCGGGTCTGGGCCAGGTTGTCCTGCATCATGCCCTGCCAGCGCTCCAGGGTGTGCTGGATCTGGCTGATGCTGCCCTGGATCTGCTCGGTCGCCTTGTGGGTACGGGTCGACAGGGTGCGCACCTCGTCCGCCACCACCGCAAAGCCGCGCCCTTGCTCGCCGGCACGGGCGGCTTCGATGGCGGCGTTGAGGGCCAGCAGGTTGGTCTGCTCGGCGATGCCCTGGATTTCACCCATCACGCTGCCAATGCGCTCCGACTCGCTGGCGAGCTCCACCGCGGAGTGGAAGGCCTGCTCCGCCTGGCTGGCCAGCCTGGTCATCTGCTGCTGGGTCTGATCCAGCTGTTCCACCGTGCTCTGGCAACTGCTGCGCGCCTCGGTCACCTGGCCGTTGGTGTCCTGGATGTTGCGGGCAATCTCGTGTGCGGTGCTGGCCATCTGGGTCATGGCGGCCGCCATCTGCTGGGTCTGGGCATCCTGCTCGTTGATGTCGAGGAAGGCGCGGTGTGAGGAGTCCTGCAGATCGGTTGCCAGGGCCTGAAGCGGATGGGTGGCATCGTCGACCCGCCCCAGCACGGTGCGGATCCGGGCCTGCAGCATCTTCAGGTGAAAATCGGCGATGGCACCCGGGGCATCCCCCGAATAGACCAGCCGGGTCAGGCTGTCATATTGCTGACCGAGCTGCCTGAGATAGCGGGGCAAGGCGATGAGTTCGCGCCAGTAGGCGCCCGCAATGGCGAGGGGGGGAAGCAGCATCAGCAGCGCGGTGAGGGGGCCCTGGGTGAGGGCGGCCCAGACCAGCAGCGCCAGCAGCGGCAGGCCGAGCACCAGCGGCCTGAAACGGCGCAGCGAGGGGCGGGCCGGGGTGCCCCGTTGCTCGGCCGAAAGCAGGGCCCGATAGGCCTGGGCGGCAGCCTGCTTGAGCTGGGGGTCGGGCTTGCAGCGCACCGACTGGTAGCCGCTTATCTTGCCGTGCTCGTAGATGGGGGTGACGTAGGCGTCGACCCAGTAATAGCGGCCATCCTTGCAGCGGTTTTTCACCACTCCCCGCCAGGGGTTGCCTTCCTTGAGGCGATCCCAGAGGTCGGCGAAGGCGGCCTTGGGCATGTCGGGGTGGCGAACCAGGTTGTGGTTGTGGCCGACCAGTTCATCGACCTGGTAACCGGCGATGCGGCAGAAGGCGGGGTTGGCGTAGGTAATGACGCCGCGCAGATCCGTGGTGGAAACGAGTTGCACGTCGGCGGGAAATTCCACTTCACTGTCCACGACCTGGGCGTGTTTGCGGGCCATAAGGGTAAGCTCCGATCTGTTTGCTGATTGTTATTGTGGCGGAACCGCAGGGAGGTGCATCCCCTGTCTGGTTTCATCGGGGGCCTTATTTTGCCAACAAAGGCAGATGAAAAGTAGGGGCTAGGTTGGGTTTTTGTTGTCGATGGGTAAAAAAACGGCGACCAAAAGGTCGCCGAAAAGAAAAAGATAACACTACCTCTGTGGCACCCGGTAACGCACTTGCAACTGGTCGAGGATGTGCAGCTGGCCGGGCAGACGGGCGACGAAGTGCTCCCACACCTTGCGGGCGGGAGTGCTCCAGGCCACCTCTGCCGTGGCCAGCATGCGCGGGAACAACATGTAGTCGAGACGATCGCGAGAGGTGATCAGTTCCGACCACAAGGGGCTCAGCACCCCCAGGATGTTATCGTTGGCATGGAAATCGGCCGGGGCAGGATCGCATGCATGCACCTGCGCCAGGTTGAGGGTACCCGCCCAGTAGAGTCCCGGCTCGTGGATGTCCTGACTCCAGGCGAGATCCAGATAGAGGTGCTGGGCAGGCGCCATCACCACGGGGTAACCGGATGCGGCGGCATCCAGGCCGGCCTGGAAGCTGGTCCAGGCGAAGACGGTGGCCTCCCGGCTCACCTTGTCACCGTGCAGTATCTCCTCCCACCCCAGCATCTGCTTGCCCTTGCCAGCCAGGTACTGCTGGCAGTGGCGCAGCAGGTGGCCCTGCAGCTCGCGGCAATCCTGATACCCTTGCTCGGCCATCAGCTGCTGGCAGGCGGGACTGTCGGTCCAGACGCCGGTGGGCACTTCGTCCCCCCCCATGTGAACCTGACTCCCAGGGAAGAGATCGCACACCTCGTCCATCACGGCGTCCAGGAACCGGTAGGTGCCGGGCAGGGCCGGGTTAAGCACGTTGTCGTCGAAATATTGCACCGAGAGGTAGCGGGAGCGGTCTGCCTCTTCCACCAGCAGCTCGGGCAGCGCCTTGATGGCGGCGTGACAGTGCCCCGGGATGTCTATTTCCGGAATGATGGTGATGCCAAGCCCGGCGGCGTAGGCGACCAGCTCGCGCACCTCGCTCTGGGTGTAGTAGCCGCCGTAGGGATCGGGGCCGCCGCTCAGCTGGGGCCCCACCGCCAGGCCATGGCCGCGCCAGGCTCCCACGGCGGTCAGCTGGGGGAAGGCCTTGATCTCCAGGCGCCACCCCTCGTCATCGGTCAGGTGCCAGTGGAAGCGGTTGAACTTGTAGAGGCTCATCTGTTTGAGCAGGCGCTTGAGGGTGGCGATGGAGTGGAAGTGGCGGGCACAGTCGAGGAAGATGCCGCGAAAACCGAAGCGCGGTGCATCCCGCACCGTCAGGCAGGGCAGGCTCTCTCCGTGTTGGAGCGCCCACTGGGCCAGGCTCACCAGCCCGTGGCGCCAGCCCGCCTCGCCGGCGGCCCGGATGACGATCTCCTCAGGGGTGATGGTGAGCTCATACCCCTCGGGGGGAAGTGTCGCCTCGACGAGGTGGATCTCCGCATCGTGATCCTGGGTCAGGGCCAGGCCTGTCAGCTCGTTGAAATGGGCGAGCAGGGAGGCGAGGGGAACGGGGCCGTCGACGTGGGCCCGCTCGGCCAGCCGGAAGTTGCCTTCTGTATAAATCAGGTGGGCGGGCTGGGGCACGAGGCCGTTGACGGCCTCCACCTGTGGCAGGTCGGGGCCCGGGGAGGGCGGGTTGGTCAGGCCAAGCTCTTCCCCCTCCAGCACCAGGGGTTGCAGCTGTCCCTTGCTCTCCAGGCTCAGGAAGAAACCCTTGGGCATATCGGAGTCATGCTTGAGCGGGGTGTTGCGACAACAGAAGCGCAGCTCGCTCACCCCCTCATGGGGCACCATGACCTTGTAACTGCCGCTCTGGCGCTCCAGGGCGCCCCCTTCGATCGAGTGCGGATCGATCTGGCGGGCGAGGCAGAAGTGGAGTTTCCAGGGGGCTGCTGGCAGTTGGCTCAGGGTGAAGCGAAACCAGACATCGTCACCGTCACGGTGATCGACCCGGGTGTGGATCAGGGGTGCGGACATGGGAATTCCTCTGATGGGGTGAAGGAAACGGGAGCCTGTCCCGTAGGTGTTGTCGGCCCGGCAAGGCTCAGGGATGCAGACATGGCAGCGCCTCCGTCCTGGCAAACAGGATGGCCCCCTCCAGCGCGTCGCGCTTGGGGGCGACCAGATGGAAGTGGCCCAGACGGGGGGCGAGGCGCGTGCCGATGCCGCCCAGCAGGGCGATCCGGTCTGCCCCGAGCTGGGTCATGCCCTCCAGCAGCATGCCGAGCTGGGCACAGGTCTCATCCAGCAGGGCGGTGGCGAGATCGTCCCCGTCGCTCGCGGCATCGAACACCCAGGGGGCGAAGCGGCCATAGTCGGCCGGGATGGCGCGCGCAGCCCAGCGCACCACCTCGGCCTGATCCCGCTTGAAGTGATCCATCAGGCGCACCGCCAGGGTGCTGGGGGGCAGGATGCCGTCGTGGCAGAGCAGGGATTGCTGGATGGCGCGCAGCCCGAGCCAGGCGCCGCTGCCGAGATCCGAGACGGGGAATCCGCGACCCGAGCAGGTGCGAAGGCGTCCCTCCCGGTAGATGAGCCCCGCCGAGCCGGTGCCCGCGATCAGGATGGCCCCCTCCTGGCCGTCGAAGGCGCCGAGGCAGGCACTAAAGGCATCGGAGGTGAGCTTCACCCGCGCAAACGGGAAGGGCATGGTCAGCATGGCGTGGTAGCAGTCGGCGAGCTCGGCGGAGGCGAGTGCGAGCCCGACTCCCATCCGCTGTTCGCTCTCCCTGGGCAGACCCGCGTCGATGCGGGCCTGATCGATGGCAGCCAGCACATGGCCGTGGGCGAGGGCGATGCCCAGCTCCAGGTTGGAGCCGGCGGCGCGCCCCTCGCCGAGCAGCTTGCCTGCGTTGTTGCGAATGCGGGCCCGGGTGTGGGTGCCGCCGCCATCCACCCCGACCCAGAACTCAATCATGGGGGCCTCCCTGCGCGCTTTGCCAGGTGATGGCCAGGGTAAACCTGGCTGGCGGTATGGAGGAGCCAGGGCTCTCCCCGGTGCCAGTGATGTGTGAACCACTCTCAATCATGGTGGCCTCCTTGTGCGCTCTGCCAGGTGATGGCCAGGGCGAACCAGGCGGCGTGCGGGATCCATTGCTCCCCCCAGCGCCAGTTCTGATCCAGCCGATCCTTGTACGCCTCTGGAATAAAGGCCACGTCATTTTCGTCATCGAAGCCTGCGGTGATGCCGTTGCAGATCCCCCCCTGCGCATTGGGGTAGCCGGCGGTGTATTCCGGGTTGTTGATGCCCTGACCCGCCAGCATGCAGGCGTTGAAGGGGTTTCTCCCCAGGATCCAGTCGAGCTGCTGCTGGCCGAAGGTGCAGAGCAGTGCGCTCTGCCCGGGCAGGTGCTGTGTGGCAGCAAATGCCATGGTGGCGAGTGATGCCAGCCGGGCGTTCTCCCCCTGCCACCAGTAACCGGATTCGTTGTGGTGGGGCATGAAAAAGCTCACCCGGGGCGCTTCATCGACCCCTTTCACATACTGGCGGGCGAGGGCGAAGGGATTGCCTGCCCGGGCCGCGAGGGCCAGCTCGGCCGCCAGGGCCTGCTCGGCGACGGTCCGGGCCGCCCACTGGCGCGCCGGATCCGGCTCGATGGCGAGATACTCCAGCAGCGCCAGCACCGGCAGGCCCGCCTCGGCGGCGTGGTAGTAGGGGCGAGAGCCATCGTCGTTGGCGGCCCAATGGTGGCCGAGATCGGGGTGGGCGCGCTGGCGGGCGCACAGCCGGCCGGCCCGATCCCGTGCCTCGGCGAGCCACTCGGCGCCCAGCGTTCTTGTGAGCTCGACCGCCGCCAGCAGGGCGCAATAGTCGTCGATGATGTTCTCGACCCCGTCGTCCAGGTAGGCGAGGTTGTGCTCGCGCAGGTGCAGGTAGCCGCGTCTGGCCGCGTCGGCGTACTGGCTTGTGTCAAGGTCGCCGCCACTCGGTTCCCGGGCTGCGCGGGCCAGGGCGGCGATGGTCATGCCGCCCCCCTGGCGAAAACCCGCCTGCCAGCGGGCGGACTTGATCCCCTGCTGGGTCGCATAGGCGCACAGCTCCCGCTGTTCGGGATCCTTGCTCCACTTGTCGAACAGGGTCATGTAGAAGAAGCCGCTCTCGTCCTGCATCCGGCAGAGAAAATCTGCCCCGTGCAACCCCTCGTCATTGAGCCGTTTGCGCAGGTTCACCCCGTCGATGTCGTGACGTGTCGCCAGGAGTTCCCGGCACTTGAGCAGGGACCAGACCACCATGGGGGTCTGCTGGGGATTGAGGTAGTTGGCGTAGGATAGATGGCTCAGGTACTTGCTCATGTCGCCGCTGGCGTCGAACCAGCCGCCATGTACGTCCCGGCGCTGATCGGTGCCAAAGAGGCGTGCCCTGCGGTCCGCCCGATCGAAGGTGCCGCTGGTGCGTTGTCCCTTGAAGTAGTGGATGACATCGGAGAGGCAGCGGCGCGCCAGCAGCCCCCGGCCGATGGCAAAGGGGGGGGAGCGCACCAGGCGCTCCTGCGCTCCCCTGGTCACGACGGCTTCCAGCCGGTAGTGGCCGGGCTCGGTGAAGGCGGAGAAATCGGCCCGCCAGTAGTGGCGCCCCTGCCAGCCGGGGACGCTCCCCGCCGCCACCAGCGGCGTCTCCAGCAGGAGGTGGTCGTCCTCCTGGCGCAGCAACCTGACGTGGCCGCAGATATCGAGGTCGGCGCCGCACTGCAGCAGGGCGCTCTTCTCCCCGTCACATTCGTAACCCACCTGGTTGATCAAAAGTTCCATCAAGGTCTTACTCCGAAGGATCGCCCCTGGCGGGCGAGGCTCATTGCGGGGCCTTGCGGCCCCGACGCGAGGCATGGCCGGGCGACGGCGCCCGGCCGCGGGCCTGCTTACCCCTGTTCGTGGAGGTAGCAGCGCACGAAGTGGTTGTCGGCGAGCCGGGTCACCGGCGGCAGGCTCTCCTTGCAACGGGGCATGGCCTGATGGCAGCGCCCGGCAAAGGGACAGCCACGGGATTCCGGGGTCCAGAGCGGGATCTCCCCCTTGCGGCCTCCCTCCAGCTCGGCGTGGATGCTCTTCTCGGGGTCCGGCACCGCCGAGATGAGCAACTGGGTGTAGGGGTGCTGGGGGTGGTGCAGGATCTCGTCCACCTCTCCCCACTCCACCATGTGACCCACGTACATCACCGCCAGATCTTCCGCCACGTAGCGGGCGGTGGCGATGTCGTGGGTGATGTAGAGCATGGAGACGCCGAGCTCGTTCTTCATCTGCTCCATCAGGTTGAGGATGCCGATGCGAATGGAGACGTCGAGCATGGAGGTGGGTTCGTCCGCCAGCACCACTTCCGCCTCCACCGCCAAGTTGCGGGCGATGTTGACCCGCTGGCGCTGGCCGCCGGAGAGCTGGTGCGGGTACTTGGCCGCGGTCGCCTTGGCGGGGGTCAGCCCCACCTTTTCAAGGAGGCCATAGACCATGTCGGGCAGATCCCGCTTGTCGCTCACCTTGCTGTGCAGCAGCAGGGGGCGGGCGATGTGGTGGTAGATGGTGTGGGTCGGATTCAATGAACCGAACGGATCCTGCCACACCATCTGCACGCTCTGGCGATAGTCCAGCAGGGCGGTGCCCTTGTTGAACTCCTCGAGGTCGCGGCCACGGTAGAGGATGCGGCCGTTGGAGAGCTTGTACATCTTGGCGATGATCTTGGCGATGGTGCTCTTGCCGGAGCCGGATTCCCCCACCACTGCCAGGGCGCGGCCCCGGTGCAGGTTGAAGGTGATGTCGGACAGTGCCCGCATCTTGCCGCTCTTGATGGCGTTGGAGTTGACGGCGAAGTCCTTGTAGAGGTGCTGGACCTCGATGATGGGCGCGTCGGTTTGGGCGATTTGCATGACAGACATCCTTAACAGCCAGCGGCCTTGTCCAGATGGATCGGAAGATCCGGTTGTTCCTCTGCTGCCTCATGAAGGTGGCAGGCAGCCTGTTGGCCGGGCCGGATCTCGGCCAGCCGGGTGTATTCCTGGCGGCAGCGCTCGTGCACCTTGGCGCAGCGTGCCTGGAAGCGGCAGCCCACCGGCACCTCCAGCAGATTGAGTGGGCTGCCAGGGATCCCCTCCAGCACGGTCTTGGGCCCATGCAGGGGGGGGAAGGAGTTGCCAAGGCCCCGGGTGTAGGGGTGCAGGGGCGCGGTCAGGATCGCCTTGGCCGGCGCCACCTCCACCAGTTCCCCCGCGTACATGATGCCGATGCGATCGCAGAACTCGACCATGAGCGAGAGGTCATGGGTGATGAACAGGATGGAGAAGTTGAACTTCGCCTTGAGCGCATAGACCTTCTGCAAAATCTCCCGCTGCACCACCACGTCGAGCGCCGTGGTGGGCTCGTCCATGATCAAGAGCTCGGGGTTGAGGGCCATGGCGATGGCGATCACCAGCCGCTGGCGCATGCCGCCGGAGAACTGGTGCGGGTAGTCCTTGAGCCGGCTCGGGTGGATGTCGACGATCTCCAGCAGCTCCTGGGCACGCTTGATCGCCTCATAGCGGGTCATGCCGGGGTTGTGGGCCAAGAGCACGTCGCAGAACTGCTCCTCCATGCGCAGCACGGGGTTGAGCGCATTCATGGCGGACTGGAACACCACGCTCGCCTGGCGCCAGCGGTAGCTGCGCAGTCGCTCGTCGTCGAAGGCGAGGATGTTCTCTCCCTTGAACAGGATCTCGCCGCCGCTGATGTAGGCGGGCGGCTTGTGCAGGCGCGCCACCGAGAAGGCGACCGTGGACTTGCCGCAGCCAGACTCGCCGGCGAGGCCGAACACCTCACCCGGCATGATGTCAAAACTGACCGAATTGACGGCGCGCACGTCGCCGCTCTCGGTGATGTAGTCGACGCAGAGATTGCGCACCGACAGCAGGGGTTGTTGCGGCTTCATGCTGTCTTCTCCTGAGCAGTGATGGGAGTGGCAAGCTGCTTCCAGCGACGCAGGCCCTTGTGGGAACGAAGCTGCGGGTTGGCAATTTCGTCGATGGCGAAGTTGAGCATGGCGAGGCCCGCCCCCAGGGTGGCGATGGCGAAGCAGGGGGCCAGGATCTCCCACCAGGCGCCCACCAGGATGGCGCTCGAGGTCTGGGCGTTGTAGAGCATGATGCCCCAGCTCACGACGGTGGGGTCGCCGAGTCCCAGGAACTCCAGGGTCGCCTCGGTGACGATGGCGTAGATGATGGACCCGATGAAGCTCACTCCGATGATGGAGATGAGGTTCGGCAGTATCTCCACCAGGATGATGCGCCAGGCCGGTTCACCCAGCACCTCGGCGGCGATGACGAACTCCTTTTCCCGCAGGGCCAGGGTCTGGGCGCGGATGACCCGGGCACCATAGGCCCAGGAGGTCAACCCTATGATGAGGGCGATCACCATGGGGGAGGCCTCTCCGATGAAGCTCGCCAGCACCAGCAACAGGGGGAGGTTAGGGATCACCAGCACCACGTTCATCAGGAAGGTGAGGCACTCGTCCACCACGCCGCCGAAGTAGCCGGCGGTGATGCCCACCGTGATGGCCAGGGCGCACACCAGCAGGCCTGCCCCGAAGCCCACCATCAGGGAGATGCGGGCGCCGTTGGTGAACTGGGCCCAGAGATCGTGGCCCATGCGGTTGGAACCCATCACCAGCTCCATGCTGGGGGGCTGGTGGGGGCGGGCGACCCGCTTGGTGGGTTCGTTGCTGGCGAGCAGCGGGGCGAACAGGGCCATCAGCACGAAGGTGACCACGATGGCGAGGCCGAAGGCGGCCTTCTTGTTGCCCAGCAGGATTTTCAAGATAGTCGGCATACGCATCTTATTTGCCTCCTGTACGCAGACGGGGATCCAGGAAGACGTAGAGCACGTCCGCCAGGAAATTGAAGCTGAGCATGGTGATGGTCATGATGAGCAGTTGCCCCTGGATGAGGGGGTAGTCACGGGCCAGGATGCCCTGATAGAGGGTCAATCCCAGGCCGGGGTAGTTGAAGATCACCTCGGTGATGAGGGATCCGCCGATGACGAAACCGAGCGCCATGGAGAGGGCGGTGACGCTGGGCAGCACGGCGTTGCGCGCGCCGTAGTTGAAGATCACCCGGTTGCTGGAGAGCCCCTTGGCCTTGGCCATGGTGATGTAGTCCTCGCCCAGGAGATTGATCATGTTGTTGCGCATGGTGATGAGAAAGCCTCCTACCTGCACCGCGGCCAGGGTGCCCACCGGCATGATGGCGTGCAGCAGGATGCTCTTGATGTGCTCCCAGCCAAAATCGGCGGGGATCTCGGGGCTGTAGGCGTAGCCGATGGGCAGCCAGCCGAGGCTCACGCCGAACAGGAAGAGGGCGAGCAGGGAGACCACCACGGGGGGGATGGCCTGCATCACCAGGGTGAGCGGGGAGAGGATGCTGTCCATGCGTCCGCCCCGGTACCAGGCGGCGAAGATGCCGACGATGGAGCCGATGGAGAAGCTCAGAATGGTGGAGGTGCCCACCAGGAACAGGGTCCAGCCGATGGCGCGGCCGAGGACGTCGGCAACCGGTTGGGGGTAGTAGCGCACCGAGGTGCCGAGATCCCAGGTGAAGACGCTCTTCACATAGGTGAGAAACTGGGTGCCGATGGGGCCGTCCACGAAACCGAAGGTGGCTTTGAGGGCTTCCAGCGCGGCGGGTTCCATCATGGCGCCGGCCCGGGCAAACATGACGGAGACGGGGTCCCCCGGCATGGCTCTGGGTAGCAGGAAGTTGATGGTGGCGGCCACCAGGAAGGCGACCAGATAGAAGGAGAAGCGTCTAAGTATAAATCCCATGGTGATACCTTTTACTGCAAGCCTGCCCCGCGCCGGGCAAAGCTCCCCCAACCCCGGCAACGACGGGGGATGGAAGACATGGCGGGGAAGAGGGCCCCCCGCAGGGGGCCGGGGTGATTAGCTGTTTGGCTTGAGTGACAGCACGTGCAGCAGACGCTCCGGGGTGTCCGGGTGAACCTGCGGCTTGGCGACCGGGTTGTCGGCACTGAACCAGCCATTGAAGCGCTTGGTGCTGTATTCGTACCAGGTCGGGTTGTTGAACACCGGGATGATGGTCTGGTTGGCCCCGACACGCTCCTGGATGGCGAACATGATCTCCTTCTGCTTGGCCGCATCGGCGGTCTGGGTGAAGTCGTCGATCAGCTTGTCGAGCTCGGGATCCTTGTAGCGGGGCGCCGCGAAGCGGTTGCCGCGCTCACCCATGTTGCGGGAGTGGAAGGCGGTCTCGAAGTACTTGTGCGGGTTGGCACCGGCAAAGTAACCCTGCAGGGCGACGTCGAAGTCACCGGTGATCAGGGACTCGGTCCAGACGGTGGCTTCCGGGGTGGCGGTCTTGGCGTTCAGGCCCAGGGCCTGCAGGCCTTCGACCCCGATCTGGACGGTGTTGACCCAGTCGGTCCAGCCGTTCGGTACCAGCACCTTGAACTCGATCTTCTTGCAGCTCGGGGTGTCGAGGAACTTGTCGCCGTCACAGTCCTTGTAGCCTGCCTGTTTCAGCAGGGCCTTGGCCCCTTCCAGGTCGAACTTGTTGTACTTGCCGTACTTCTTCTCGACGTCCGGGTTGTCCCAGGAGGCGAATGCCTTGCCAAGCCCTGACGGGTACTCGTTGACGGTGGGGTAGCCGTAGCCCGCGATGTCCACCATGGACTGGCGGTCCATGGCCATGGAGAAGGCGCGTCGGAAGTTGATGTCGTTGAAGGCTTCGTGGTTGCCCGGGTTCTTGCTCTGGAAGTTGACGTTGAACGCCACTGTGCCGGAAGCGGGGAACCAGTACTTGTTGTTCTTGGGATCGTTGCCGACGTAGAGGCGCTCGATGTCCGGCACGAAGGAGCCGAACCAGTCCACGTCCCCCTTCATTACGGCGGCCAGAACCTGGTCGTTGGTGGCCATCTGCGGCATGCGCAGGCAGTCGATGGAGAGGTTGGCGTTGTCCCAGTAGTGCGGGTTGCGGCACTGGGTGTAGAGCTGGGCGGAGAAGTTGTCCACTTCGGTGAAGGGACCGGTCCCGACCGGCTTGTCGTTGGTGAAGGCCACCGGGTCTTTCACCGACTTCCACTGATGCTCCGGCACGATGGGCACCAGCACCAGGTCGTTCACCACGTTGGTGTTGATCTCGGCCAGGTCGAATTTGACCTTGTGGTCACCCAGCTTCTCGACACCCTTGATCTGAGTCCAGATGGAGCGCTCGTCCAGCGCCTTGTTGGCCTTGACCAGGTTGAAGGAGAAGAGGATGTCGTCGGCGGTGAAGGCTTCACCATCGGACCACTTGACCCCTTCGCGCAGGTCGAAGGTGACGGATTTCAGATCATCGCTGAAGGCGTAGTGGGTAGCCAGACGATAGACGGGTTTGCCACCCTGCATATCGTTGAAGATCACCAGCGGCTCATAGATGAAGTGACGGGTGGTGTGGAGCAGACCCGCTTGCAGGAAGGGGTTGAAGTTCTTGACCCATGCGGTTTCCTGCTGGGCAACCAGGGTCAGCACCGTCTTGTTGTCGGCGGCCATGGCTGTGCCGGTGGCACCGGCGAGCAGAGTTCCCAGCATGACTGAGGTTGCGATTTTGGATACTTTGGCAAGCATATTTTTTCCTTTCTTATTGGTCTTCCATGGTTTTGGAATGGAGCACCGACATCCCATGCTTGGATACCGGCCCTCGCTGTTGGTCAGGTTTTGCACCCTTGTAGTTGTGTCGTCCAACGCCCTTAGAAAAGCAGAATTAACAGGAAAACAACAACTCTTCATTTCGTCGATATCGTAAAAATTGCACGGCGCACGTCATTATCGTCAAAATGCATTTTAAATCCTTTTAAATTATAAAGTTGCATTAATTCTCACAAAGTAAAAAGTCACCTTGCCACTCCCTGTGACAACGATAATGTGAGCTGGATCGTGCTCGTTTTTTCCCCGTTGACGCGGCTTATTTTTGCGCAGGAAACAAGCGGCTCATGTGGGCGGAGAGAAGTGTGCGCTGGTTCACGGGCACGTGCGAAAAGAGCAAGGAGAGGGAGACCGGTGACGAGGGGCGGCACAGGGGATGACAGGGGGGCATGCAAGAGCCTGACGGGCGGCGGACATTAAAAAAGCCAGTCGGTGAGACCGACTGGCTTTGAGGGGGAGTGGCGTGATTAATCCACCAGGCTGGCCCAGAGGTCGTACTCGTCCGCTTCGTCGATGCGGACCTTGACCATGTCGCCGGGCTTGAGGCCGGTTTCACCATTCAGGTAGACCAGGCCGTCGATCTCGGGGGCATCGGCGGCGGAGCGGCCGGTGGCACCTTCTTCGTCCACCTCGTCGATCAGCACCAGCATCTCTTTGCCCACTTTACGGGCCAGCTTGCGGATGGAGACCTGCTGTTGCAGTTCCATGAAGCGCTGGAAGCGCTCTTCCTGCACCTCGGCCGGCACCGGATCCGGCAGCTCGTTGGCCTTGGCACCCTCGACCGGGCTGTATTTGAAGCAGCCAACCCTGTCCAGTTCCGCCTTGTCGATGAAGTCCAGCAGCATCTGGAACTCTTCCTCGGTCTCGCCGGGGAAGCCGACGATGAAGGTGGAGCGCAGGGTGATCTCGGGGCAGATCTCGCGCCACTTCTGGATGCGCTCCAGGGTGCGCTCGACGGACCCGGGGCGCTTCATCAATTTGAGGATGCGCGGGCTGGCGTGCTGCAGCGGGATGTCGAGGTAGGGGAGGATCTTGCCGTCGCGCATCAGGGGAATGACGTCATCCACGTGCGGGTACGGGTAGACGTAGTGCAGGCGCACCCACATGCCGAGCTTGGCCAGCTCTTCGCACAGGGCCACCATGCTGGTCTTGACCGGCATGCCGTCGTAGAAGCCGGTGCGGTGCTTGACGTCCACGCCGTAGGCGGAGGTGTCCTGGGAGATCACCAGGATCTCCTTCACGCCAGCCTCTTTCAGGCGCTTGGCTTCGGCCAGCACTTCGCCGATGGGGCGGCTCACAAGATCCCCGCGCATGGAGGGGATGATGCAGAAGGTGCAGCGGTGGTTGCAGCCTTCGGAAATCTTGAGATAGGCGTAGTGGCGCGGGGTCAGCTTGACGCCCTGGGCCGGCACCAGGCTGGTGAAGGGGTTGTGGGTGGGTTTTTCCACGTATTTGTGGACGTGGCCCAGCACCTCTTCATAGGCGTGGGGACCGGTGATCTCGAGCACCTTGGGGTGGATCTCGCGGATCTGGTTCTCTTTGGCACCCAGGCAGCCGGTGACGATCACCTTGCCGTTCTCGGCCAGGGCTTCACCGATGGCTTCCAGGGACTCCTGCACCGCGCTGTCGATGAAGCCGCAGGTGTTGACCACCACCAGCTCCGCATCGTCATAGCTGGGCACCACGTCGTACCCTTCGGTACGCAGCTGGGTCAGGATGCGTTCGGAATCGACCAGGTTTTTGGGGCAACCCAAGGAGACGAATCCTACTTTGGGGGCCTGTTTTGTGTTGGACATCGCTCAATCACTCTTAGGTGGCTCTTATTCAAGGGCGCGGATTTTACCGGAATGGCTAACCAAAAACTATACAGCCGACACGTCGGAAGCGAACAATCTCTTTGCCCGGGGAAGCGGGGTGGGGCGGCGTGACATGACCACGGGCAGGGAGGGGGCCGTCGCCAGTGCGGGCGGGATCACGATCCCTGTGCGCCGTCACCATTTGGCAGGAGGGGCAAAACGGGTGTCACTATACTCCCAACAGGCCTATCAGAAGGATGTGCGGGATGGAGAGTTCATTTGGTGAGAAAGTGCAGAACGTGCACGCCACCCTCAGGCAGCGGTTTGACAAGTTGAGCCGGGTGGCGATCGCCATCTACGACCCGCAGATGGACCAGCTCAAGACCTTTGCCCACAGCACGGACGGGGGCTCGCCGCTGTTGCAGTACGAGGTCAGGCTGAGCGAGGTGCCTTCCCTGCGCTACCTGGCCGAGCACCAGCAGCCCAGGGTGCTCGACACCCTGGATTCCCTGCTGGGCTCCCCCTCCGAGCACAGCCGCAAAGTGCTGGCGGCCGGGTACGCGTCGAGCTATACCGAGCCGCTGCTGCTCAACAGTCGCTTGTTCGGCTTTCTGTTTTGCGATGCCAAAGAGCCCGGTTACTTCGATGGCGCCATTTGCGGTGAGCTGGCGGCCTATGCCCAGATCCTGGCGGCCATCCTCGCGGTGGAGTTCTTCTCCATCCAGACCCTGAACGGGGCCCTGACCACGGTGCGGGAGTTCAGCCGCTACCGGGACGAGGAGACCGCCAATCACCTGCACCGCATGTCGGCCTATTCGCGGCTCATCGCCCGGGAGGTGGCGGCCCATTACCCCTTGAGTGACGAGGAGGTGGAGTTCATTCACCTTTTTTCCGAGCTGCACGATATCGGCAAGATTGCGGTGCCCGACGCCATCCTGCTCAAGCCGGGCAAGCTCACGGCCGAGGAGTACGGGGTGATGAAGAGCCACCCCTTCAAGGGGCGGGAGATGATCGCCCTGATGATCCGCGAGTTCGGCCTGGACGGTATCCATCACACCGACATGCTCAAGAACATCATCGCCTACCACCACGAACGTTTCGACGGTCAGGGCTATCCGGAAGGACTGGCGGGGGAGGCGATCCCCCTGGAGGCCCGCATCGTCGCGGTGGCGGATGTGTTTGACGCCCTCACCAGCGAGCGCCCCTACAAGCAGGCCTGGCCCCTCGAAACGGCCTTCGAGTACCTCAAGACCCATGCCGGCAGCCAGTTCGACCCTGTCTGTGTCGCGGCGGCGCTGCAAAGCCGGGAGGCGTTTTGTGCCATCCACCGGCAATATCGGGATCCCGTGATCACCTGATTGCGCCCCCCTCTCTCCTCCCCGGCTTCCCCCGGATTCCCCAGGCCCCGTCATCTGATGGCGGTGCCCTGGGGCCATTTCTCGTTTCATCGCCTTTAGGTGCATCCGGCGCCGGGGGTTGTTCTGCGGCATTGCGGCTTTGCGGCGGGGCAGGGCGCCGCGGTGGGCGGGGCGGCCAACGGGGGGATTGTCCGGGGTAAGGTCATAAGAGTGCCTTATAAAGAGAGGCCAGATATTAGCCGTATGACTGACATGAGGCCGCTGGCGGGCACGACATGGCCGGGGCGGCGCCTCTGGTGGCCCGTCCCGTCGCGATGTCGGCTCGGTGGTGACACTTTGATCATTTCAATAATTCTTGTATAGTTGAAATAAAGCATCCAAGGGGGGAGACCCATGAACAAAGAGATGGCCACCAAGGTCTTTGAATCGCTGGCATCCGGGATCCGGCTCGAGGTGTGGCGGCTGCTGGTCAAGGCCGGGCTGGAGGGGCGGGTCGCGGGGGAGCTGGCCGGCGAGCTCGACATCGCCCCCAATACCCTCTCGTTTCACCTCAAGGGGATGCTCAACGCCGGGTTGCTGTCGGTGGAGCAGGAGGGGCGTTTTCTGCGCTATCGCGCCAACATCCCCCTGATGCTGGGGGTGATCGCCTACCTCACCGAGGAGTGCTGCGCCGGTCATCCCGAGGCGTGTGGCCTGCTGCCCGCCGGGCCCGGCAGCGCTTCCCGCGCCGAGGCATCGTCGCCCTGCTGCGGCGAGTCGTAACGGGCCATGCCGGGCTGTCTATGCCCATGTGCCGTGCCATTCATCTATTCAACCTGGGGTGCGAGCGTGGATCGCACCGGGAGTCATCATGTCTGCAAGCTGTGAGGCCAAGGCAGCCCCTGCCATCGGCTTTTTTGAACGTTATCTGACCGCCTGGGTCGCCCTCTGCATCCTGGTGGGCATTGGTCTGGGGCAGGGGTTGCCGAGTCTCTTCAAGGCCATCGGCGCCATGGAGGTGGCCAGGGTCAACCTGCCGGTGGGGCTGCTTATCTGGGTGATGATCATCCCCATGCTGCTCAAGATCGATTTTGGCGCCCTGCACCAGGTGAAGGGGCACCTCAAGGGAATCGGGGTCACCCTCTTCATCAACTGGCTGGTCAAGCCCTTCTCCATGGTCTTCCTCGGCTGGCTCTTCATCCGCGTGCTGTTTGCCGACTGGCTGCCGGCGGATCAGCTGGACAGCTACGTGGCGGGCCTCATCCTGCTGGCGGCGGCCCCCTGCACCGCCATGGTGTTTGTCTGGAGTCGCCTCACCAACGGCGATCCCTACTTCACCCTGTCGCAGGTGGCGGTGAACGACCTCATCATGGTGTTTGCCTTTGCCCCGCTGGTGGCGCTGCTGCTCGGGGTCTCCAGCATAGTCGTGCCCTGGGATACCCTGCTCACCTCGGTGGTGCTCTACATCGTCATCCCCGTCATCCTCGCCCAGCTGCTGCGCAAGGCCTTGCTGAGAAAGGGGCAGGCCCATTTTGACGGCGTCATGACCCGCATCCAGCCCTGGTCGGTGGCTGCCCTGCTGCTCACCCTGGTGCTGCTGTTCGCCTTCCAGGGCAACGCCATCATCGAGCAGCCGCTGGTCATCGCCCTCCTGGCGGTGCCCATCCTGATCCAGGTGCTGTTCAACTCCGGGCTCGCCTACTGGCTCAACCGCAAGGTGGGGGAGAAGCACTCGGTGGCCTGCCCTTCCGCCCTGATCGGGGCCTCCAACTTCTTCGAGCTGGCGGTGGCCGCCGCCATCAGCCTGTTCGGCTTTCATTCGGGCGCGGCGCTCGCCACCGTGGTCGGGGTGCTCATCGAGGTGCCGGTCATGCTGCTGGTGGTGCGCGTGGTCAACGCCAGCAAACCCTGGTACGAGGCGGGGCCAAGTCGCTAACGGATGGCCACTAACCCATTTCTATTCACTTGAGTCATGAGAGACAGGCAAATGAGTGCAATCACCCTCTATCACAATCCAGAGTGCGGCACCTCCCGCAACACCCTCGCGCTGATTCGCAACAGCGGTGTGGAGCCCGCCATCATTCACTATCTGGAGACGCCCCCCTCCCGCGACGAGCTGGTGGCCCTGATCGCCGCCATGGGCATGCCGGTGCGCGATCTGCTGCGAAAGAACGTGCCCCCCTACGAGGCGCTGGGGCTGGCGGAAGCGCGTTTCAGCGACGATGAGCTGATCGACGCCATGCTGGCCCATCCCATCCTCATCAACCGGCCCATCGTGGTCACCCCCCTCGGCACCCGGCTGTGCCGCCCGTCGGAGGTGGTGCTCGATATCCTGCCCGACCCGCAGCAAGGGGCCTTTGCCAAGGAGGATGGCGAGCAGGTGGTGGATGGCCAGGGCAAATGGCTTCGTTGAGCCCCTGCGCGTCAGCGTCTGACCCGCGCCGGGGGGATGCCCTTAACGGGCAGGCGCCAGATCTGCTACTGTGACCTTCGACTCATCACAGAGGGTGGAAACAATGAAGATTCGATTCCTGGTGATAGCCACGGCACTGGCGCTGGCCTCAACCCCCGGTCTGGCCGACTGGGCAAAGCTGAAGGAGGCCGCCTCCGAACTCGGTACCGCGGTGAGCGATACCAGCAAGGAGGCGTGGAAGGGGATCACCGATTTCTCCAAGGAGACCTGGGAGTCGGTGTCCAGCTGGGGGGCCGAGGCCTACAACAAGGCGGGGGCCTGGACGGCAGAGAGCGCGGCCACCGGCAAGGAGTGGCTGACCGCCGCCGACAAGAAGCTCGACACCATGCTCGAGCCCAAGACCCCGGAGGAGGCGAGAACCGCCCTCGATACCATGGCCGATACCGCCCTGGTGCGGCTGTTCAACGAGCAGCCCTCGGCCAAGTTGCTGTTTGACAAGGCTTATGGCTATGCGGTGTTCGACTCGCGCAAGTTCTCCCTGATGATCCATACCAATCAGGGGGCCGGGGTGGCCGTCAATCGCACCAGTGGCAAGCACACCTACATGAAGATGTTCGGTGCCGGTCTCGCGGCCGGGATCGGCGGCAAGTTCTACCAGCAGGTGATCCTGTTCGAAGACAAGGCGAGGTTCGATGCCTTCGTCAGCAAGGGGTGGGAAGCTACCTCCGAGGTGGGCGCCGTGGCGGGCAAGGAGAGCGCCGAGCTCACCGCCAAATACAATGGCGGCATGGCCATCTATCAGATTGGCGAGAAGGGGCTGTTGCTGGACGCCAACATCTCGGGCTCCAAGTACTGGCTGGATGATGACCTGAACAAGTAACCCCTGCCAATCTGACCCGGTCTTTCATGGATGGCTAGAGATGCACCCTGTTTACTTGTCGGGGTTTGCAGTAAAAAGAGGGCCTTGGGCCCTCTTTTTCATGGGCGCCGCACAGAGTCCGGCGACCAGGAGAGCAAGATGACCCATGAGGCCGAGCAGGATCGGATGGTTGCCCAGCGCCGGGAGTGGGACAAGCAGAGCATCTACCTGCGGCGGCGGCTGGGCGATCCCCCCGGATCTGCGACCTGATCCCCGGATGGCCGGTGCCCGCCGGCCTGATCGCGCCCCGCTTTTATCCCTGATCTCGAGATCTCGCTCTGGTTGGCACCTTTATTGCTTCAAGCCAGTCAGTGTCAATGATTTGTCTGGGAAGGGAAGATGGAAATTAGCGCAAGCAGCCTGATGCAAGAGATGCAGGCCCTCAAGGTGGAAGCCGGTGCCACGCCGTTGACCCAGCCCGGTCGTCCGGTCAGCTCGGATTTCGGCCAGATGCTGCAACAGGCCCTGGACAACGTCAACGAGTTGCAGGGCACCGCCAACGATCTGCGTACCCGCTTCGATCTCGGCGACAAGTCGGTGGATCTCTCCCAGGTGATGATCGCCGGCCAGAAATCCTCCATCGCCTTCGAGGCGACGGTGCAGGTGCGCAACAAGATGGTCGATGCCTACAAGACCATCATGAACATGCCGGTGTAACTCGGGCCCATGGCGACCGAGCATCATGAAGATGTCAGCAACAAGGACATAAACCGTGGCAACTGATCAAAACGGCGATCTGCTGATCAACAACGAGGGGGCGGCCGCCCTCGACGAGCACGAGCAGAAGAGCTCGGCGCTGGGCTTCCTGTCCAACACCGATGTGTTGCGCCAGATCACCCTGATCCTGGGGCTGACCATCTGCCTAGCCATCGCCGTCTTCATCCTCTTGTGGGGCAAGGAGCCGGAGATGCGTCCCCTCGGCACCTTCACCACCCAGGAGCTGGTCTCCACCCTGGATTACCTGGATCAGCAGAAGATCCCCTATCAGGTGGATGGCAAGAGCGTGCTGGTCAGTGCCGAAAACTATGCGGACATCCGGTTGCGCCTGACCCGCGCCGGTCTGGCCAACAACAGCGACGCCAGCAACGACGGCGAAGCTATCCTGCTCAAGGACTCCAGCTTCGGCGTCAGCCAGCGCATGGAGAGCGAGCGCCTGAAACTGAGCCGCGAGCGCCAGCTGGCGAGCGCCATTGAGCAGTTCCAGAACGTCGCCAAGGCCCAGGTGCTGCTGGCCATCCCGAAAGACAACGTGTTCGCCCGCAACGAACGCAAGCCCAGCGCCACCGTGGTCCTGAGCCTCAAGGGCAACGCCCTGGGCCAGGGTGAGGTGGACTCCATCGTCGACATGGTCGCCTCCGCCGTTCACGGTCTGGAGCCGACCCGCGTCACCGTGACCGACCAGAACGGTCGCCTGCTCAACTCCGGCTCCCAGGATCCCCTCTCTGCCCAGACCCGCAAGGAGTTTGCGATGCAGCAGAAGCAGGAGCTCGAATACAAACAAAAAATTGACGCCATCCTGATCCCGGTGCTGGGGGCCGACAACTATACGGCGGAGGTGGATCTCTCCCTCGACTTCTCCCAGCAGGAACAGACCCGCAAGACCTACAACCCGGACCTGCCGGCGGTGCGCTCCGAAATGACCATGGAAGAGAACAGCGCCAGCGGCAGCAACGGCGGGGTGCCCGGCGCCCTCTCCAACCAGCCGCCCGCCGCGTCCAACATTCCCGAGCAGGCTGCCGGCGGGGAAGGAACCGCCTCTTCCGGCCGTTCCCGCAAGGAAGCGACCCGCAACTTCGAACTGGACACCACCGTCAGCCACATCCGGCGCCAGCAGGGCGGCATTCGCCGCATGACGGTGTCGGTGGCGGTGGATTACAAGGCCATCCCCGGCGCCGACGGTGCCGTGACCCGGGAAGCCCGCAGCCAGGCCGAACTCGATACCCTGCGCCGTCTGCTGAGCGGCGGTCTGGGCTTTGACGTGACCCGGGGGGATACCCTGGAGGTGGTCGCCATTCCGTTCAACCGCCCGGAACTCGAGACCGTTGCCGACATTCCTCTCTACGAGCAGCCCTGGTTCTGGCGCGCGGTGCGCATCGCCGCCTCCGTGCTGGTCATCATAGTGCTCATCGTCACCGTGGTGCGGCCCATGCTCAAGCGCCTGCTCTACCCGGACGCCAAGCCGGAAGGGGAGCTGGACTTCGACAACCACACCGTGCTGGGTGGCGACGACGAACTGAGCCTGCTGGCCGCCCAGGCCGAGGCCGAACCGGTATTCGGTCTGCGGGATGGTCAGCTCAAGCTGCCTGACCTGCACCGTGACGAGGATCTGCTCAAGGCCGTGCGCGCCCTGGTAGCGAACGAACCTGACCTGGCCGCCCAGGTCATCAAAGAATGGGTAACCAAAGATGCCTGAAGAGAATAAAAGCCAGGTCACCGGCAACGACATCACCGAAAGCCAGCGCCTGATCCTGGATCAGATGGGCGGCATGGAGATGGCGGCGGTGCTGATGCTGAGCCTCAACGAGGAGGACGCGGCCCAGATCTTCCGCCACCTCGAGCCCAAGCAGGTGCAGCGGCTCGGCATGTCCATGGCCTCCATGTCGGATTTCAGCCACGATCGGGTGGCGGCGGTGCATCGTCAATTTATCGACGACATCCAGAAGTACACCAATATCGGCATCGGCAGTGAAGACTTCGTGCGCAAGGCTCTGGTGGCGGCGCTCGGGGAGGACAAGGCCAGCAACCTGGTGGATCAGATCATCCTGGGCTCAGGCGCCCGTGGCCTCGACTCCCTCAAGTGGATGGATGCCCGCCAGGTGGCCAGCATCATCCAGAACGAGCACCCGCAGATCCAGACCATCGTCCTCTCCTATCTGGAGCCGGAGCAGTCCGCCGAGATCCTGAGCCAGTTCCCGGAGCAGGTGCGCCTGGATCTGGTGATGCGCATCGCCAACCTCGAAGAGGTACAACCGGCGGCGCTGCAGGAGCTCAACGACATCATGGAGAAACAGTTCGCCGGTGCGGCCGGTGCCCAGGCGGCCAAGATGGGCGGCCTGAAGGCGGCGGCCAACATCATGAACTACCTGGACACCAACATCGAAGGGCAGCTGATGGACTCCATCCGCGAGTCGGACGAGGAGATGAGCCAGCAGATCCAGGATCTGATGTTCGTGTTCGAAAACCTCATCGACGTGGACGATCGGGGCATCCAGACCCTGTTGCGGGAAGTGCCCGGGGATCTGCTGCAACGGGCCCTCAAGGGGTCGGACGACCAGATGCGGGAAAAAGTATTCAAGAACATGTCCAAGCGGGCCGCCGAGATGCTGGCGGATGACCTCGAGGCCATGGGGCCGATCCGGGTCTCCGAGGTGGAGGCCGCCCAGAAGGAGATCCTCTCCACGGCGCGCCGCCTGGCGGATGCGGGCGAGATCATGTTGGGAGCGGGTGGTGGCGAAGAGTTCCTCTAAGCCATGGGCCATGGAATGTGCGATGATGTCGGCCCCTGTACCCGGCCCTCGATAGGAGTCTCTTCGGCACATGAATGACAAGAACAGCAAACTGCGCGGCTATCTGAGGCCCGAGTCCGACACGGCGCAGATTGAGACCTGGGGCTGGCCAGAGATGGAGACCGAAGCCGAGGTCGAGACCAATGCCCTGGGGCTGGCCCCTGACTGGTATCGTCAGGAGCAGGCCGATGCGGCCCTGCCGGAAGAACAACCCGAAGAGCCCGCCCCCAGCATCACCGCCGAAGAGGTGGAGGCGATTCGTCAGGCCGCCTGGGAAGAGGGGATGCGCGATGGGCGCGAGGCCGGTTTTGCCAAGGGGCTGGAAGAGGGCAAGCTCGAAGGCTTGCAGCAGGGCCACCAGGCCGGGCTGGAGCAGGGCAGGGAAGAGGGACTCGCCATGGGGCGGGAGCAGGTGGAGCTGGAGATAGCCCGCTGGCAAGCCCTGGTCTCACGCCTGGCCACTCCCCTTGGCGAGATGGACGAGGCGGTGGAGCAGCAGCTCATCGCCCTGGTGCAACAGCTCGCCCGCGCCCTCATCCGCCATGAGGCGCAAACCTCCCCCACGCTGCTGCTGGAGGCCCTCAAGCAGGGGTTGGCCCTGCTCCCTGCCGCCGAGCAGGGGGTCACCCTGATGCTGCACCCGGAGGATGTGATCCGGGTAGAGGCCGCCTTTGGCGCCGAGGAGTGCGCCAGGCGCCACTGGCGGCTGCAAAGCGAGCCCACCTTCTCCCCCGGCGATCTGCAACTGGCCACCGAGCTTTCCAGCATTGATCTCACCCTCTCCGGGCGCATCGATCAGCTGCTGCGCAATTTCCTGCGTGACAACGCGAGCTGAGCCATGGCCCGGTTCGAACCCGTCGTGCAGCGCCCTGCTGACGGCATCATCAGGCACTCATCGTCGGAGGCGACATGACGGCACCCCTTCTTGAGCGGCTTAAAGGCTACCGGGTTCGCGAGCAGGCCCCCATACCACCGGTGGCAGGCAAGCTCACCCGGGTGGTGGGGCTGACCCTGGAAGCCATTGGCTGCCGCGCCGCCATCGGCTCCCTGTGCCGCATCGATACCCAGGATGGGGCCCTGGAGGCCGAGGTGGTGGGGTTTGCCGGGGATCGCCTGTTCTTGATGCCGAGCGAGCAGCTCAAGGGGGTCATTCCCGGCGCCCGGGTGGTGCCCGTCACCGAAGATCACGGCATTCCGGTGGGCATGAGTCTGCTTGGCCGGGTCATCGATGGCATCGGCCAGCCCCTGGACGGGCTCGGTCCCATCATCTCGTCCCAGACGGTGCAGTTCGCCCAGCACCGCATCAATCCCCTGGCCCGTCGCCCCATCCATCAACCCATGGACGTGGGGGTACGGGCCATCAATGCCGTGCTCACCGTGGGCCGGGGTCAGCGCATGGGGCTGTTCGCCGGCTCCGGTGTCGGCAAATCCGTGCTGCTTGGCATGATGACCCGGGGCTCGGTGGCAGATGTCGTCGTGGTGGGCCTCATCGGCGAGCGGGGCCGGGAGGTGAAGGAGTTCATCGAGGAGATCCTCGGCGCCGAGGGGCGCGAGCGCGCCGTGGTGGTGGCCGCCCCTGCCGATGCCTCGCCGCTGATGCGCCTCAAGGGGTGCGAGACGGCGCTCGCCATCGCCGAGTATTTCCGCGAGCAGGGGCTCAACGTGCTGCTGCTGATGGACTCCCTCACCCGCTACGCCCAGGCCCAGCGGGAAATTGCACTGGCGGTGGGGGAGCCGCCGGCCACCAAGGGCTATCCCCCCTCGGTGTTTGCCAAATTGCCGGCGCTGGTGGAGCGGGCCGGCAACGGCAGCGACGGCCAGGGCTCCATCACCGCCTTTTTCACCGTGCTGACGGAGGGGGACGATCTGCAGGATCCCATCGCCGACGCGGCCCGGGCCATCCTCGATGGTCACATCGTGCTGGCGCGGGAGCTGGCGGATGCGGGCCACTATCCGGCCATCGACATCGAAAAATCCATCAGCCGGGTCATGCCCATGGTGACCTCACCGGAGCACATGGAGCTGGCGCGCACCTTCAAGCAGTTCTACTCCCTCTACCAGCAGAACCGGGATCTCATCACTATCGGCGCCTACAGCCAGGGATCGGATCCGCGCATCGACCGGGCCATCATCCAGAAACCCTATCTGGATCAGTTCTTGCAGCAGAAAATGCGCGAGGTCATTCACTACGATGAAGGCCTGCAATCCCTGCAACTGGTGGCCATGCCCCTGATGCGTTGACCGGTGGAGAGCCCTTATGAGTAAAGGATTGACGTTGCTGGCGAGTCGGCTGGAGGAGGCCGAACAGCAGGCCGCCATGGCGCTGGCCAAGGCCCAGCAGGATCTCAAGCTGTTCATGGATCAGCAAAACGCCCTCAACCAGTATCGCCAGATCTACCACCAGCAGTGGACGGAGCGCGGTCTGCAGGGGATCAGCCCCCAGCAGAACAGCCAGTATCACGCCTTCATCAACAAGCTCGAAAACGCGGCGACCCAGCAGTACCAAGGGGTGTTGCAGGTGCGCGAAGCACTGGCCGAGTGCCGCACCCAGTGGCTCGAAGCCCAGCAGCGGCGCAAGGCGGTCGAGCTGCTGCTGGAGAAGAAGGCGGACAAGGTGCGCCAGAAGGCCCAGCGCCAGGAGCAGAAGATGCTGGATGACTACGCCATCCTGCGTCGTTATCACCAATCTGGCCTGTAATTTGCTTTCTTCCGGTCATGCGAGGCCGATGGGCCAAGCCATGACCGCACGTGCGGCCGTCACCGAATCGTCGTCAGGGCTCCCAGCATGATACAGACCCCCTTGATTAGCACTCTCCCCCAGGCGCCTTCTGCCGATGGCAGCGCCACCCTGCTGGCTCCCACCATTGGGGGCGAAGGGGGCGTGCAGCCGTCAGGCGAGGGCAAGGCCGCCTTCTCGCAAGCCATGGCCATGGCCCAGCTGATGGGCAAGGCGCCAGCCAGTCAGGGCAACCCACCGCTCCAGGGCCCCGCCGAGGGCGCCCGGGAGGGGCTTGCTCCGGCTGCCAAATCTTTGGCGTCTGACGAGCCCGCCACCGAGTCTGCGTCTTCCTTGAAGGGGGCGGACGACGAGGGCGAGCTGCCTCCCGACGACTTCCTGCAACAGTTGCAAGCCTCCCTGCGCCAGGATGTGAGCCTGGTGGTGCCCCCGACATCGCCCGCCATGGCCGGTGAGGCGGCGGCGCCTGTGGACGGCAACCCCTTGCCGCCTGGCGCCGCTGCGCCTGGGATGGCAGAGGGGGTGGGAATGGCAGAGGACGTGGGGTTGGCAGAGAGCGTGGAGGCGGCAGAGGGGAGCGCCTCCCTGCCGCAGATGGCGCCAGAGCGTCAGCATGAAGGGAACAAAACGAAAGCCATCCCCGGTGCGGCCCAAGGCGCCAGCGCCGTGCCGAGCGGTCAGGGGGCTCTGCCGCTGGGGGCGGAAGAGCCCCCCTTGGCCGATGACGCTGCCGTGGCCGACCAGGGCGGAGCGACCCGCCAGCCCATGGCAGGGAAGGGAGCGGAGCCGGATGCCAAGGGGGTCGAGCCCCCTCTCTCGGGTCAGGAGCGTGCTGCCCTGCTCGCCAAAGTGGTGGCAGGAGAAAACGCCCTGGCTCCCACTGTCACCCGGGCTGACTCATCGCAAGAGGCACAGGTGGCCAATCCCCTGACGTCGGCCGGACAGGGGGCAACCGCTTCCCGTGCCACCAGCGCCTATGGCGATGGCGTGATCCGGACGGTGGCGCAGGGGCCGGCCCCTGTGGCCACACCGGAGTCCGCCCCGCCAGCCACTGCGGCAGGGGCAGAGAAGGACGCCCCTGTCGCCGGTGAGGCCAGACAGGCTGAGGCCGCGAGCGGGCAGGGAGCCCGTGCAGGGGCCGAGCCTGCGGTGAATGCAGGGAGCAGCCAGCCCGTGACGACGGAGGACCCGGCCCCCGTGCAGGTGGCGCCGCAGATCCTGGCCCGTCACGAATCCCAGGGGGCACAGGCCCCCCTGACGGCCCTCTCGGCGGGCCTGGACCAGATGGAGAGCGCCCCCGTGGTGGTGGCCGGCGCTGCCGTGTCGGTGAAGCCCGCGGTGGACAAGTCCCGGCTCGATGAGCTGGGAAAACAGTCGGGGATGGAGGTCAAGGGCAGTGAACCCGCCGAGGGGAGCCAGCCTTTGCATCAGGCACAGAGCCAGGTCGGCGAGAACCGACCGCTGGCCGAGGCGACCGTCAGACGGGAGCCCCAGAGCCTGCCCCACCTCAAGCTGGCGACCCCTGAGGCCCCCGAGCAGCTGCACCACAAGGTGAACTTGATGCTGGCGGACAAGCTGCAACAGGCGGAGATCCAGCTAGACCCCCTGGGGCTTGGCAAGATGAAGATCCAAATCCAGATGGATGCCTCCAGCCAGGCCAGCGTGCACTTCGTGGTGCAGCATGGCCAGACCCGTGAGATGCTGGAGCAGGCCATGCCGCGCCTGCGCGACATGCTGGCAGGGCAGGGGATCCAGCTCGGCCAGACCGTGGTGCAACAACAGGCGCAGCAGCAAGCCTTCCAGCAGCAGGGGCAGTCATCCTCCCAGGGTCAGTCCGGTTTCGGTGACCAGGGGCGACAGGGGGGAAATGGTGGCGGCAGCGATGGCAGAGAGGCCGAGGGGAGCGCTCGCAACCTCACGCTGCTGGTGGAATCGGCAAACGATGCCGGAATCGATTTCTATGCTTGATGCATTCTTAAGTAAGTTTATGATACCGAACAAGTTTGAGACTAGGGTGGACAAGGGATGGCAGACGATAACGAACTGACGCTGAAGGATCCGGCGGCAGGCAAGAAAAAGAAGCTGATCATGATAGTCGCCCTGGCCGTCGTGCTCCTTGGTGGGGGTGGCGCCGGCGCCTGGTTCATGCTCGCCGGTGGGGATGAGCCCGCGGCCGAAAAAAGCGAGGCCAAGCCGGAGGCGAACACGCCCCAGCCCTCGCTCTATGTGGGCATGCCCCGTCCCTTCGTGTTCAACGTGGCGGGAGGCCAGCGGGATCGGCTGGTGCAGATCAAGATCCAGCTGATGGTGCGTGGCACCGCCGACGAAACCCTGGCCAAACAGAACATTCCCCTGATCGAAGGCACCTTGCTGCGGGTCTTCAGCTCGGCGACCGCCGAACAGCTGATGACCTTCGAGGGCAAGGAGAAGCTGCGTCAGGATTCGCTGGAAGAGTGCCGCCGGGTGCTGAACGACCTGGTCTCTTCTCCCGTAATCGAACAAGTGCTGTTTACCGGCTTTGTCATGCAATGAAAGGTGAAGCGTGAGCGATCTGTTAAGTCAGGACGAGATTGATGCCCTGCTGCACGGCGTCGACGATGTCGAGGAGGAGGAGCTGGGATCAGCCGGGGATCCCGGTATCGCCCAGTTCGACTTCTCCTCCCAGGACCGCATCGTCCGCGGCCGCATGCCGACCCTGGAGCTGGTGAACGAACGGTTTGCCCGCCACATGCGCATCAGCCTGTTCAACATGATGCGACGCACCGCCGAGGTCTCCATCAATGGCGTGCAGATGCTCAAGTTCGGCGAATATGTCCACACCCTGTTCGTGCCCACCAGCCTGAACATGGTGCGTTTCCGCCCCCTCAAGGGGACGGCGCTCATCACCATGGAGGCGCGGCTCGTCTTCATCCTGGTGGAGAACTTCTTTGGCGGTGATGGCCGCTACCACGCCAAGATCGAGGGGCGGGAGTTCACCCCCACCGAGCGGCGCATCATCCAGATGCTGCTCAAGCTGGTGTTCGAGGACTACAAGGATGCCTGGGCGCCGGTGATGGACGTGGGCTTTGAATACCTCGACTCCGAAGTGAACCCGGCCATGGCGAACATCGTCAGCCCCACCGAGGTGATCGTGGTGAGCTCCTTCCACATCGAGCTGGACGGCGGTGGCGGTGACTTCCACGTGGCCATGCCCTACTCCATGCTGGAACCCATCCGCGAACTGCTGGATGCGGGGGTGCAGAGCGACAAGGGGGATACCGACGTGCGCTGGAGCAAGGCCCTGCGCGACGAGATCATGGACGTCAAGGTGGAGCTCAAGGCCAAGCTGCTGGAGACCGAGCTCTCCTTGCGTGAGCTGATGGAGCTCAGACCCGGGGACATCATCCCGGTGGAGATGCCGGAGAACCTGCTGGTCTTTGTGGAGGATCTGCCCACCTTCCACGCCAAGATGGGGCGCACCAAGGAGAACGTGGCGCTCAAGATCACCGACAAAATCAAGCGCCCTGACGGGGTCAAGACAGAGATGCATCTGGTGACCCGCGGGGGCGTGCGCATTGATGGCGAAGCCGAGCTGGAAGAGCTCGAGCGAAGCATCTCTGACAAACACCCTGATTGATCCTCCCCCCGGGGAGGTGTTGCAACACTGAGGAATTGAAGATGAGCGGAACCGATGACGAGCAGGATTTGATGGCTGACGCCTGGGCGGCCGCACTGGAGGAGCAGGTCACGGCCGAAGCCAAGCCTGCCCCCCTGGAGGAGTTGAAGGACGAAGCCCCCATCAGCGCCGAAGAGCGGCGCAAGCTGGACACCATTCTGGACATCCCGGTGACCATCGCCATGGAAGTGGGCCGCAGCCAGATCAGCATTCGCAACCTGCTGCAACTGAACCAGGGCTCGGTGGTGGAGCTGGATCGGGTGGCGGGTGAACCCCTGGACGTGCTGGTCAACGGCACCCTGATCGCCCACGGCGAGGTGGTGGTGGTGAACGACAAGTTCGGTATCCGCCTTACCGACGTCATCAGCCAGATTGAAAGGATCAAGAAGCTCAAATGATCCGTGTGCTCCCGTTGTGGCTGTTTTCCCTGCCTGCCCTGGCCAACCCGGGGGTAGGGGCCAATCCCCCCAGCCTCACCTCCTGGCTGCTCTCCAGCCTGATGGTGATCGGCCTCATCCTGGTGCTGGGCTTCCTGCTCAAGAAGAGCAAGCTTTCCCAGGTGATGGGAGGGGGCCAGATGAAGGTCATCGCCACCCTGCCCCTTGGCTACAAGGAGAAGCTGATGGTGGTCAAGGTGGGCGGCCAGCAGCTGCTGGTCGGGGTGACGCCGCAGCAGGTCAACTTCCTCTATCGCCTGGAAGAGCCGCTGGACGAGAGCCAGCCTCAGGCGTTCTCCGAGCAACTGGGCAAACTGATGGGCAAGCATGAAAAACGTTAACTGGACCCGGTGGCTGGCACTGCTCTCCCTGGTGCTCTCGCCCCTGGCGATGGCCCAGGACGGCATGTCTGCACTCACCGTCAAGACCATGGCGGATGGCAGTCAGGAGTACAGCCTGACCCTGCAGGTGCTGGCGCTGATGACCGCGCTCTCCTTCCTGCCGGCCATGGTGATCATGATGACCTCCTTCACCCGGATCATCGTGGTGCTCGGCATCCTGCGCCAGGCCATCGGTCTGCAGCAGAGCCCCTCCAACCAGGTGCTGATCGGCATCGCCCTCTTCATGTCGTTTTTCATCATGTCGCCAGTGCTGGATCGCATCAACAACGAGGCGTTGCAGCCCTATCTGGCCGAGACCATCGGGGCCAAGGAGGCCCTGGAGAAGGCGGAGCTGCCCATTCACCAGTTCATGCTGGCCCAGACCCGGGTCAAGGATCTCAATACTTTCATGGAGATAGCGAACGTGCAGGTGGCCGAGCCTGCGGACGTGCCGCTACGGGTGCTGATCCCGGCCTTTGTCACCAGCGAGCTCAAGACCGCCTTCCAGATAGGCTTCATGTTGTTTCTGCCCTTCCTGGTCATCGATCTGGTGGTCGCCAGTATCCTGATGGCCATGGGGATGATGATGCTCTCCCCCATGCTGGTCTCCCTGCCGTTCAAGCTGATGCTGTTCGTCATGGTGGATGGCTGGAACCTCATTCTGGGCTCCCTGGCCACCAGCTTCGGGCTGGGCTCGGGTGGTTAGGGGAGGGCAGACCTTCCCCCCGGCTCTCCCCTTCACTCGGGGAGGGCGCGAGGCCTCTCTTTCTCTCAAAAGAGGAGGTCAGAAGGATGCGGCCCTGGGCAAACCCATCACAAGGAGCGAGCAATGAGTCCTGAAACCTTCGTCGACGTCTTTCGCGAGGCGCTTTGGCTGGTGACCATCATGGTGTGCGCCGTGATCCTGCCGAGCCTGATGGTGGGGTTGGTGGTCGCCATCTTCCAGGCCGCCACCTCCATCAACGAACAGACCTTGAGCTTCCTGCCCCGTCTGGTGGTCACCCTGCTGGCCTTGGGGGCGGGGGCTCACTGGGGATTGCAGAGTCTGATGGACTTCTTCCAGCTGATGGTGAGCCAGATCCCCGAGGTGGTGGGCTGATGCCAGCCAAGGGCCACTCTTTTGCTCTGGCCGAGGCAGACCGTGGCCTGCGTCCTCCCGTTGGCCTGTTCCTGCCGGGAGTGTTGCTGTCATGACCTACACCACGGCGCTCATCATGGAGTGGCTCTCCTCCATCCTCTGGCCCCTGGCCCGGGTGAGCAGTCTCCTGATGGTGATGGCGGTCTTCGGCAGCCGGCTCGCCCCCGCCCATATCCGTATCGGCCTGGCGCTGGCGATCACCCTCATCATCGCCCCCCTGCTGCCCCCGATGCCGAAGATCGAGCTCTTCTCCCTCGGCAGCTTCCTGGTGCTGGGGCAGCAACTGCTCATCGGCATCGCGCTCGGCCTCATGACCCAGTTCCTGCTGGAGACCTTCGTGATGGCGGGTCAGGTCATCGCCATGCAGACCAGCCTGGGCTTTGCCACCCTGGTGGATCCCATGAACGGCCAGTCGGCTCCCGTGGTGGGCCAGTTCTACCTGATGCTGGCGACCCTGGTGTTTCTCGCGGTGGACGGCCACCTGCTGATGCTGCGCATGGTGGTGCTGAGTTTCGAAACCCTGCCGGTATCTGACAGCGGGCTCACCCTGCCTGCCATCCGCAGCCTGGTGAGCTTTCTCGGGGTCATGTATCAGGCTTCTCTGGTGATGGCGCTTTCGGCCATCATCGCCCTGCTGCTGATCAACTTCGCGTTCGGGGTGATGACCCGTGCGGCCCCCCAGCTCAACATCTTCAGCATCGGCTTTGCGGTGAGCATGATGTCGGGCCTGTTCATCCTCTGGCTCACCATCGGTGGCTTCATGGGACACTTCGACGCGCTCTGGGAGCGGGTGCAGGAGACCAGCTGCGAGCTCATCAACGTCCAGTGCTTCGGGGGCCAGCATGACTGAGGCCCTCCCGGTTGCGGCCCTTTTGCCGCCACTCTGGCAGGCCGCCAGTCGGCTGATGCCGGCAGGAGGCCAGCATGGCTGATACCGATCAGGAACGCACAGAACAACCCACGGGCAAACGACTGCAACAGGCCCGGGAAAAAGGGCAGATTGCACGCTCCAAGGAGCTGGGTACCGCCAGCGTCCTGCTGGCGACCGTGTTCGGCCTCCTGATGATCAAGGAGAGTCTGGCAGGGGCCATGATCAAGGTGCTCACCATGGGCTTTACCCTGGACCGGGATCAGGCGTTCGACCCCAATGCCATGGGGGCCATGGTGCCCGCCCTGCTGGGGGAGCTGATCCAGCCTCTGGGGCTGCTGTTCATGCTGGTGATCATCGCCGCCTTCGTCGGCAACACCCTGCTCGGCGGGATGAACTTCTCCTCCGAGGCCATGCTGCCCAAGTGGAGCAAGCTGAGCCCCCTGAGCGGCATCAAAAGGATGTTTGGGGTGCAATCTCTGGTGGAACTTGTCAAATCCATCGCAAAAGTGGTGTTTATTAGTCTGTTCGCCTGGTGGATGCTGTCGAGCCAGTTCAACCATCTGCTGAATCTCTCTCTTGAGGGCTTTCCCGGCGGCATCGTCGATGCCCTGGACCTGCTGCTCTGGATGCTGATCATCCTCTGCTGCGCCCTGATCCCCATTGTCGCCATCGATGTGCCGTTCCAGAGCTGGAACCACAATCGCCAGCTCAAGATGACCAAGCAGGAGATCAAGGACGAGTTCAAGGACAGCGAAGGCAAGCCCGAGGTCAAGGGGCGGATACGCCAGTTGCAGATGCAGATGGCCATGCGCCGCATGATGGGGGATGTCCCCAAGGCCGATGTGATCATCACCAACCCGACCCACTACTCGGTGGCGCTCAAATACGATGCGGGCAAGCCGGGGGCTGCGCCCAAGGTACTGGCCAAGGGGGTCGACGAGGTGGCGATGAAGATCCGGGAGATCGGGCGCGAATACGACATCCCCGTCATGTCCTCTCCGCCGCTCACCCGGGCCCTTTACCACGCCACCGAGATTGGCCAGGAGATCCCGGAGGGGCTCTTCGCCGCCGTCGCCCAGGTGCTGGCCTATGTCTATCAGCTCAAGAAGTTCCGCCGTGGCCGCGGCCGGCGCCCGACCCCCATCGCCAAGGATCTGCCCATTCCCCCCGAGTTTCGCAAATAACGCAGTGGTGGCAGCCTGATCCCGGGTTCTCTCCCTTGTGTCGCAAACAAGGCCGCAATCTCCCTGTCGAGGCGCGGCGCCTCGCCCCATGGCCTGGGCTGGCCTTTGGCCGGCTTGGTGAAGGCAGCTTCCCCCCTGTCACCATTCCCCGTGACGCCAACGACGGACTTCTGACAGCGTTAAAATAAAAACCATATAGATCAATGCATTGAATCCTTGGCTTGATATTTGCTTTAATCCGCTATTGGCAGTTTATCATTGAGATGCACGATGGGATTCAAAGCGGGACTGGGCCGTTTCAAAGAGTACAAGTGGCTGCTCAGCAGAGGGGTAGGGACGCCGCTGCTGGTATTGGCCTCTCTGGGGATGGTGGTACTCCCCATTCCGCCCCTGATGCTGGATATCCTCTTTTCCTTCAACATCGCCCTCTCCATCGTGGTGCTGCTGGTGGCGGTCTATACCCGCCGCCCCCTGGAATTTGCCGCCTTCCCCACCGTCTTGCTGATCGCCACTCTGCTGCGGCTCGCCCTCAACGTCGCCTCCACCCGGGTGGTGTTGCTGGAAGGCCACAACGGCAGCGCGGCGGCAGGCCATGTGATCGAGGCGTTCGGCAACGTGGTGATCGGCGGCAACTATGCCGTGGGCATCATCGTCTTCATGATCCTGGTGATCATCAACTTCGTGGTGGTCACCAAGGGTGCGGGCCGGATCTCCGAGGTGAGCGCCCGCTTCACCCTTGACGCCATGCCCGGCAAGCAGATGGCCATCGATGCGGACCTGAACGCCGGTCTCATCAACCAGGAAGAGGCCAAGAAGCGCCGTCAGGACGTGACTCAGGAAGCGGACTTCTACGGCTCCATGGACGGTGCCTCCAAATTCGTGAAGGGGGATGCCATCGCCGGCATCATGATCCTCTTCATCAACATCATCGGCGGCTTCATCATCGGCATGATGCAGCACCAGCTCACCTTCGGCGAAGCGGCCCAGGTCTATACCCTGCTCGCCATCGGTGACGGTCTGGTCGCCCAGATCCCCTCGCTCCTGCTCTCCATTGCCGCGGCCATCATCGTTACCCGTCAGAATACCGACCAGGACATGGGGACAGCGGTACTCGGCCAACTGTTCGAAAATCCCAAGGCGCTGGTGATCTCCGCCGGCATCCTGCTGATGATGGGCAGCGTACCCGGCATGCCGCACCTGGCTTTCCTGAGCCTGGGGGCGGTGGCGGCGGCGGGCGCCTGGTGGCTGCTGCGCCGCGAGAAGCAGAACAAGGCGAAGGCGGCGAGCGGCGAACTCATGCCGGCCCAGGGGGATGCCCCGGTGGAGCAGAAGGATCTCAGCTGGGACGACGTCATGCCGGTGGACATCATCGGCCTGGAGGTGGGTTATCAGCTGATACCTCTGGTGGACAAGAACCAGGGGGGAGAGCTGCTCAACCGGATCAAGGGGGTGCGCAAGAAGCTCTCCCAGGAGCTGGGCTTTCTGGTGCCTGCCGTCCACATTCGCGACAACCTGGATCTTGCCCCCAACCAGTACCGCATCACCCTGATGGGCGTGAGCACGGGGGAAGCCACCGTCTATCACGACAAGGAGATGGCCATCAACCCGGGGCAGGTGTTCGGCCAGATCCACGGTATCGCCACCCAGGACCCGGCGTTCGGGCTGGAGGCGGTCTGGGTCGCCAAGGAGCAGGTCTCCCAGGCCCAGACCCTTGGCTACACCGTGGTCGATGCGGCCACCGTGGTGGCTACCCACCTGAGCCAGATCCTCTCCAACCATGCGGCGCTGCTGCTGGGTCATGACGAGGTGCAACAACTGCTCGACATGATAGGGAAGCATCAGAGCAAGCTGGTGGAAGGACTGGTTCCCGAGGTGATCAGCATGGGCAACCTGGTGAAGGTATTGCAGAATTTGCTCAATGAAGGCGTGCCAATTCGCGATATGCGCACTATCCTGCAGACCCTCGTGGAATATGCGCCCCGCAGCCCGGACCCGGAAGTGCTGACCGCAGCCTGCCGGATAGCCCTGCGCAGATTGATTGTGCAGGAGATTGCCGGCCCCGAGCCCGAGCTGCCGGTGATCACCTTGTCACCAGAACTGGAACGTATATTGCATCAATCCCTGCAAGCAGGTGGGGGAGATGGCGCCGGTATCGAACCGGGACTGGCGGAGCGGATGCAACGCTCCCTGGTGGAAGCCACTCAACGACAAGAACTGGAAGGCCAGCCGGCCGTGCTTCTGACATCGGGGATATTGCGCAATACCCTGGCGAAATTTGTCAAGAATGCCATTCCTGGATTACGCGTGCTGTCCTATCAGGAAGTGCCTGACGACAAGCAGATCCGCATCGTCAGTGCGGTGGGACAGGGCTAGTTAGCGGAGATGACGGGTGAAGATTAAGCGGTTTTTTGCCAAAGACATGCGCACGGCGCTGGCCGAGGTCAAGGAGACTCTCGGACCCGATGCCGTCATCATGTCCAACAAAAAGGTCACCGGTGGGGTGGAGATAGTCGCGGCCGTCGATTATCAATCCCAGGTACCGGGGCCCAAAGACGCGCCGGTTCGCCGTCAGTTGAATGAAGAGAGCGTCAATATCTCGTCTGCGGGCAAGCAGATGACGAGGTCGGCGCCACCCAAGGAACAGAACGAATACTACGCCGATACCCTGGCGGCCCTGCTGGCACGCCAGCAGAAGCTCAATCCGGCCAACCCGGCGGGTGGCAATGGCGCACCGGGATCATGGTCTGGCAGCGGAGCGGGCAACGGTCAGCCAGCCTCGGCCTCCTGGCCCGCCAATGGCACTGCCGGCACCCAGTCCGCCGGACTGGCGGGCGCGGCCAGTGCTCCCAGAACCCTGGCCGAACAGGGCCAGTGGGGCGCCGCTCCCGAGCCCGCCAAGCCCAAGGCCCGTCCTGGCGCCGCCCCGCGCCAGGCCCAGTCCGCCCAGCGGGATCAGGAGATGGAGGGGATGCGCAAGGAGATGGCCAGCATCCGCAAGCTGCTGGAGCACCAGATCTCCGGCCTGATGTGGCAGGAGGTGGAGCGCCGCGAACCCATGCGCGCCCTGCTCATCAAGGAACTCAAGAAGATGGGGTTCGACGACGCCTTCGCCGATCAGCTGGCGGGCCTCATCCCCGAAGACATGCCGATCCATCAGGCCATGGCCCAGTTGGCCGAGGTGCTGACGGCCCAGCTCAAGATCAGCGAGGACGAGATCCTGCGTCAGGGGGGGGCGGTGGCCCTGCTCGGACCGACCGGGGTGGGCAAGACCACCACCATCGCCAAGCTGGCGGCCCGCTTTGCCATGAAGTATGGCGCCGAGCAGGTGGCGCTCATTACCACGGACAACTACCGGATCGGTGCCCACGAACAGCTGCAGACCTATGGTCGCATCATGGGTTGCCCGGTGCGGCAGGTGCGGGACGCCGAAGAGCTGGCCAGTGCCCTCTATCAGTTCCGCCATCGCCGGCTGGTGCTCATCGACACCGCCGGGGTGGGTCAGCGGGATATCCGCCTGACTGAACAGCTCGACACCCTGGTGAAGAATGCCAAGGTGCGTATCCGCAGTTATCTGGTCATGTCGGCCACCTCCCAGCGACGTGTGATGCAGGAGGCGGTGGATCACTTCCGGCGCATTCCGCTCTCCGGCTGCATTCTGACCAAGCTCGACGAGAGCCTGAATCTGGGTGAAGTGATCAACGTGTGCATTCAAAACGCCCTGCCCATCAGTTACATCACCGACGGGCAACGGGTGCCGGAAGATATTCAAGTTGCCAACGCGGCGCTGCTGGTCGGTGCCGCCATGGGGTCGCTGGAACGGGAAGCAGAAGATCCCTATTTCTGGGGATCGGGTTTTGGCGAATCCGAAGATTCGGAGTTTTATGAGTAACATGTATATGGATCAGGCGAGTGGTCTGCGCAAAATGCGTCAAAACAATCGAGTGAAAGTGATCGCCGTGTCCGGAGGCAAGGGGGGCGTCGGCAAGACCAACGTGACCCTGAACGTGGCGGGAGCCATGGCCGCCCAGGGCAAGCGGGTGTTGGTGCTGGACGCCGACCTTGGTCTGGCCAACGTCGACGTCATGCTGGGGCTGAGGGTGCATCGCAACCTCTCCCATGTGCTGGCGGGGGAATGCACCCTGGACGACATCATCGTCGAGGGGCCCTACGGCATGATGATAGTGCCAGCCACCTCGGGCACTCAGTCCATGGTCGAGCTCTCCCCGGTACAACATGCCGAGCTCATCCGCGCCTTCAGCGAGATGAAGACCCAGGTGGACGTGTTGCTGGTGGACACGGCGGCGGGGATCTCCGACATGGTGCTGAGTTTCACCCGTGCCGCCCAGGACATCATGGTGGTGGTGTGCGATGAACCCACCTCCATCACGGATGCCTACGCGCTCATCAAGATCCTCTCCAAGGATCACGGTGTATTCCGCTTCAAGGTGGTGGCCAACATGGTCCGCTCCCTGCGCGAGGGGCAGGAGCTGTTCGCCAAGCTGACCCGGGTCACCGACCGCTTCCTGGATACCTCCCTGGAACTGGTGGCCTGCGTGCCTTACGACACCAACCTGCGGGCCGCAGTGCGCAAGCAGAAACTGATAGTTGAAGCGTTTCCAAAATCCCCTGCCGCCCTGGCATTTCGTGCCCTGGCGAACAAGGCGGCGAGCTGGCCCATCCCGAATCAGCCGGGCGGCCACCTCGAATTTTTCCTGGAAAACTTGTTGCAAAAGCCGGTCATAACACAGGAAGACTCCCGTGAATAAAGCCCAAGCATACTTGCGTCATCAGGATTCCTACGTGCTGGTCGAGCGACACGCTCCGCTGGTCAAGCGGATTGCCCAGCATTTATTGGCTCGCCTGCCAAGCAGTGTCTTGCTGGATGACCTGATCCAGGCAGGTATGATTGGGCTGCTCGAAGCTTCCCGCAACTTTGACGGCAGCAAGGGCGCCAGCTTTGAAACCTATGCCGGCATCCGCATCCGTGGTGCCATGCTCGACGAGATCCGCCGCGGAGACTGGGTGCCCCGCTCGGTGCACCGCAACAGCCGTGCCATCGCAGAAGCGATCGAGAACGTGGAGCAGGCCCATGGCCGGGATGCCAGAGACACCGAGGTGGCCGCCAATATGGGGGTGTCCCTCGGGGAGTACCATGCCATGCTGCAGGATGTCTCCTGCGGCAAGATCATCGGCATCGAGGATCTGGGCGTCAGCGAGGATGTCATCGGTCATCCCGATGAAGGCAACGGTCAGGGAGGATTCGACGATCTGGCGGCCGAGCGCTTCCAGGGGGCCCTGGCGGAGCACATCGCCCGCCTGCCGGAGCGGGAGGCGCTGGTGCTGTCCCTTTATTACGATGAAGAGCTGAATCTGCGCGAGATCGGTGAAGTATTGAGTGTGAGTGAGTCTCGCGTGAGCCAGATTCATAGTCAGGCCATGCACAGGCTGCGCGCCCGTTTGCGAGATTGGAATTTATAAGTGGTTGTACTGGCTACACTGGAGCACAACTCTAAGGCATAATCCGCACCATAAAACCTGCGATCTGCATCATGTAAGTGAGCCGTCTTGGCGGCTATTTAGGAGGAACTTTGGACAAGAACATGAAAATCCTCATCGTCGATGACTTTTCAACGATGCGCCGGATTATCAAGAACTTGCTGCGTGACCTGGGATACAACAATACCCATGAAGCAGACGATGGCAACACGGCGTTGCCGATGCTGAAAAATGGCGACTTCCAGTTCGTGGTCACCGACTGGAACATGCCTGGCATGCAGGGCATCGACCTGCTCAAGGCGATTCGCCTCGACGACAAGCTCAAGCACCTGCCGGTTCTGATGGTGACTGCCGAAGCCAAACGCGAGCAGATCATCGAAGCCGCCCAGGCCGGGGTCAATGGCTATATCGTCAAGCCGTTCACCGCTGCCACCCTCAAAGAGAAGCTCGACAAAATCTTTGAACGTATCGGCTAAGGAGCGGCAGGGATGAAGGCCAAAACGAGTGCCATGATCTCGCTTGACCAGGCAAGGATGCTGGTTGCCCACCTGGAGCGGGAAGAGTTTGAACAGGCCGATACCATCCTCGCCGATGTGTGTGCCCCCAATGCGGCGGCCCTGTTTGACAAGGTGGGGCAGCTGACCCGCCAATTGCACAACTCATTGCAGGATTTTCGCCTGGATCCCAGGATCCCCGACCTGGCCACCCATGAGATCCCGGATGCCCGGGAGCGTCTGAGCTATGTCATCGACATGACGGACAAGGCGGCCAATCGCACCATGGATGCGGTCGAGGCAAGCCTTCCCATCGCCGATCGACTCAACGACAACATTCAGCTGGTCATGCCCAACTGGAATGCCCTGATGAGCCGGGATCTCGAGCTGGGTCAATTCAAGGCGCTGTGCCATCAACTGAATGATTTTATTAAGGCTTCTGAGACGGATGCCGATAAGTTACGACAACTGCTGACGGAAATTCTGATGGCTCAGGATTTCCAGGACCTGACCGGTCAGATGATCCGCAAGGTGATCAAACTGGTGCAGGAAGTTGAAACGAAGTTGATAGAGATGCTGACCATGTTCGGTGAGGGCGTTAGCGACAATTCGGCACGTAGCCTGCCAGTGAGCGGCATCGAAGCGGAAGGCCCCATCATGAACCCGCAGACCCGCTCAGATGTGGTCAATGGTCAAGATGATGTGGACGATCTGCTGTCTAGCCTGGGATTCTAATGGAGTGACGCATGGCCTTCGAAGTTGATGAAGACATACTGCAAGACTTTTTGGTCGAAGCATCAGAAATATTGGAACAGTTGTCTGAACAACTGGTCGACTTGGAAAAGCGGCCCGATGACAAGAACCTGTTGAACGCCATCTTCCGCGGCTTCCACACCGTCAAGGGGGGAGCGGGCTTCCTCTCCCTCACCGAACTGGTGGATGTCTGTCACGGTGCCGAGAACCTGTTCGACATGTTGCGCAACGGCAAGCGGACCCTCAGTGCCGAGCTGATGGATGTCATCTTGCAGGCGCTGGATGCCATCAACGTCATGTTTGCCCAGGTCCAGAACCGCGAAGAGATAAGCCCCGCTTCTCCCGATCTGCTGCACGATCTGCACGAGCTGTGCAAGCCGGAAGGGCAGGAGCAGCTGCGTACCGCCAGCGTGGCGGCCCAGCCAGAACCCGAGCCTGAGCCCGAACCCGCACCAGAACCCGAGGTCATCGCCGAGGTGGCGCCTGTCGCCGTCAATGGCGGTGGCTCCATCGACGAGATCTCCGCCGACGAATTTGAACGCCTGCTCGATGAGCTGCACGGTGTCGGCAAAGCGCCGACGGTCTCTGCCGCCCCCGTGCTGAGCGGGTCAGGTGACATCACAGACGACGAATTCGAGGCTCTGCTCGACCAGCTCCATGGTCAGGGCCAGCACGGTGGTGCCCCCGATCTGGCCCCCCTGCAGTCGGTCCAGAAAGAGGTGGACGAGCTCATCGACGACGATGAGTTCGAGCGCCTGCTGGATGAACTGCACGGCCGTGGCCAGGCGCCCCAGCACAGTCTGGCACCTGCTCCTGCGCCCGCTCCCGAACCCAAGGCCCCGGCACCCGCTACCCCCGCAGCCCCGGTGACGCCGCCCAAGGCGCCAGTGGCCGCCAAACCCGCGCCGGCAGAGCCCCCAGCGCCAGCCAGGGCCGCCCCTGCCAAGCAGGCCGCTCCCGCCGAGAGCAGCGCGGTACAGAGCGATACCACGGTGCGGGTGGATACCAAGACCCTGGACGTCATCATGAACATGGTGGGCGAACTGGTGCTGGTGAGAAACCGCCTGGTGAGCCTCGGCATCGCCAGCAATGACGAAGAGATGTCCAAGGCTGTCGCGAACCTCGACGTCGTGACCGCCGATCTGCAGGGCGCGGTCATGAAGACCCGCATGCAGCCTATCAAGAAAGTATTCGGCCGCTTCCCGCGCGTGGTGCGCGATCTGGCTCGTACCCTCAAGAAGGAGATCGAGCTGGTGATGGTGGGTGAGGACACGGATCTGGACAAGAACCTGGTGGAGGCCCTGGCCGACCCCCTGGTTCACCTGGTGCGCAACTCCTGCGACCATGGCGTCGAGATGCCGGACGTGCGCGAGAAGGCGGGCAAGCCCCGTCAGGGCACCATCACCCTGAGCGCCTCCCAGCAAGGGGACCACATTCTGCTCTGCATCGAGGATGACGGCGCAGGGATGGACCCGGAGAAGCTCAAGTCCATCGCCATCAGCCGTGGCGTGCTCGATGCTGACAGCGCGGCGCGCATGAGCGACAACGATGCCTACAACCTGATCTTCGCCCCCGGCTTCTCCACCAAGTCGGAGATCTCCGACATCTCAGGCCGTGGAGTGGGCATGGACGTGGTGAAGACCAGCATCGTCAGCCTCAATGGCTCGGTACACATCGATTCCACCTGGGGCAAGGGCACCCGTCTCGAGATCAAGGTTCCCCTGACCCTGGCCATTCTGCCGACCCTGATGGTGGAGGTGGGTCAGCAGACCTTCGCCCTGCCCCTCGGTTGCGTGAATGAAATTTTCCACCTGGATCTGAAAAAGGCCAACGTGGTGGATGGCCAGCTCACCATCATCGTCCGTGACAAGGCGATTCCGCTGTTCTACCTGCACAAGTGGCTGGTACGCGGTGCCGGCAAGACGGCCCGCCAGGACCAGGGTCACGTGGTCATCGTCCAGATAGGGACCCAGCAGGTGGGCTTCGTGGTAGACAACCTCATCGGTCAGGAAGAGGTGGTGATAAAGCCCCTGGACAACCTGCTGCAAGGTACCCCCGGCATGGCCGGCGCCACGATTACCAGCGACGGCGGCATCGCCCTCATTCTGGATGTGCCCAGCCTGCTCAAGGCCTATGCCCGTCGCCACTGAGCGCCAGGCTCAAGGAGTTAAAAGAATAACAATGGCAGTCAAGGTATTAGTGGTCGACGATTCGAGTTTCTTCCGCCGTCGGGTCAGCGAAATCATCAATCAGGATCCCCTGATGACGGTGATCGACACGGCCCAGAACGGGCGGGAGGCGGTAGACAAGGCGCAGCAGTTGCGGCCCGACGTCATTACCATGGACATTGAAATGCCGGTGCTCGACGGCATCAGCGCCGTGCGCGAGATCATGGCCAAGTGTCCGACCCCCATCCTGATGTTCTCCTCCCTGACCCACGAGGGAGCCAAGGCAACACTGGATGCGCTGGATGCGGGCGCCCTCGATTTTCTGCCCAAGAAGTTTGAAGACATCGCCCGGGACAAGGACGAAGCCGTCAACCTGCTGCAGCAGCGGGTCAAGGAGATCGCTCGCAAACGCTTCCTGATGGCGACCCGGCCCCGTGCCCCCGAGCCTGCCGTCCGGCCCGCCGTCACGGGGACCCTGAATCGTCCCTTGGCCGAACGCCAGCCCGAGCCTGCGCGGGCAGCGGCGGCTCCCGCCGCGTTCAAGCGCAGTGGCAAGAGTTACCAGCTGGTTGCCATCGGTACCTCCACCGGCGGGCCGGTGGCACTGCAGAACGTGCTGACCAAGCTGCCGGGAGATTTCCCTCATCCCATCCTGCTGATCCAGCACATGCCGGCCACCTTCACCGCTGCCTTTGCCGCCCGCCTCAACGGGCTGTGCCAGATAGGCGTCAAGGAGGCGCAGGATGGCGACGTGCTCAAGCCGGGTCAGGCCTATCTTGCCCCCGGTGGCAAGCAGATGTTGCTGGAAGGGCGCGGGCCCGGTGCCCGTCTTCGCATCATCGATGGCAATGACAAGGTCAACTACAAACCCTGCGTGGACATCACCTTCGCCTCCGCTGCCAAGACCTATGGCGACAAGGTGCTGGCCATCGTCCTGACCGGCATGGGTGCGGATGGCCGCGACGGTGCCCGTCTGCTCAAGGAGCAGGGGGCGACCATCTGGGCGCAGGATGAAGCCTCCTGCGTGGTCTATGGCATGCCCCAGGCCGTTGCCAAGGCGGGCATAGCAAGCGAATCCCTGCCGCTGGATCGGGTGGCCCAGCGCATTCTGGTCGAGTTGGGTCGCTGACCATGGGCATGCTCGGCCTGGTGCTGGCGCTGGGGGCCGTCGCCATCGCCCAGTGGTGGCATGGCGGGAGCCTGCTGACCCTGCTGGATGGCCCGGCCTTTGTCATCGTCGTCGGGGGAACCTGGGGGGCGGTGATCTTGCAGACTCCCCGCAGGTACCTGCTCAGTGCCCTGAGGCAGGCAACCTGGATGCTGTTTCCGCCGCAGCTGGATCTTGCGGAGCAGGCCGAGCGCCTGAAGGCGTGGGCCCAGTTCGCCCGCCAGCAAGGCTTGCTGGCGCTGGAAAACCAGGCCGAGGCCGAGCCCGATCCCTTCACCCGCCAGGGGCTTTCCATGATTGTGGATGGCGTCTCCATCGAGGATATCCGCAGCCTGCTGGAGGCGGACATCGACATCGAGCAGGAGCGCAACGAGCACTCGGCCAGGGTGTTCGAGTCCATGGGGGGGTACAGCCCCACCATCGGCATCATCGGGGCCGTGATTGGCCTCATCCAGGCCATGTTTCATCTGGAGGAGCCAGGCACCCTGGGGGCGGGCATTGCCGTGGCCTTCGTCGCCACCATCTACGGGGTGGGCTTTGCCAACTTGCTCTATCTGCCGATTGCGAATCGGTTGCGCGCCTTCCACTACCATTACGGCCTCTATCAGGAGATGACCCTGGAGGGGCTTCTGGCCATCGCCCACGGGGAGAACGGCCCGCAGGTTGAAAGGCGGTTACGGGCTTATCTGAAAGGGGAGTAGCCATGCGCAAGCGCTATCGTTTGCACCTGCAAGGGCGAGAGCATCTCGATCGCTGGCTGGTCTCCTATGCCGATTACATGACGCTCATCTTCGCCCTTTTCGTGGTGCTCTACTCCGTTGCCATCGTCAACAAGGAGGAGTACCGCGCCGTCATCGAGGGCATGACCCAGGCCTTCAACCAGGCGCCGCGCAGCGATGGCCTGCTGGAAGGGCGGGGTAATTCCTTGCTGGACAACCCGGTCTCGGCCGCCCCCAGCCTGCTGGAGAGCCAGGCCTCTGCGTCCCCCTCGCGTGCCCCCATCACGGGTACGCCCGTCTCGCAAGATGGCACGGCTCTTGCGCAGATCGACATGCAGATCCAGGAGTCCATGGGCGCCCTGGTCGATGCGGGGGTGGTGAAGCTTGCGCAGGATGACAACTGGCTGACGGTGGAGCTGAGTTCAGGTCTCCTGTTCAACAGTGGCAGCGCTTTTCTGGGGAGCAATGCCGCCCCTGTGCTCGATACGCTTTCAGGTATTCTCAAACCGGTCGATAACTATGTCAGGGTGCGGGGCTACACGGATAACCAACCGATAAACAACGAAATTTTCCGCTCCAACTGGACATTGTCAGCGGCCCGCGCCGAGGCAGTGCTCAATGCCCTGGTGGGCAAAGGGGTGGCTCCCGGTCGGCTCGCCTACGAGGCGTATGGAGAGTTTTCCCCCTTCGTCGACAATGGCACCGAGCAGGGACGATTACAGAATCGCAAGGTGGTGGTCGCCATATCCAGGTTCGCCTGGGTGCCGCCAGCCCCCGTCAAACCGCTGACGGTGGCACCGGTGCAGGACGCACCGCAGAGTGTCGATAGTGAAAAGATCAGGGTGATCGCGCTGCCCGGTGGGGGCATACGCATAACAACAAGGCAGGATTGATACAGTGATTGTTTGGACGGTTGCCAATCAGAAAGGTGGAGTCGGTAAAACCACCACGGTCGTCTCCCTGGCGGGCATTCTGGCCCAGCGTGGCCAGCGGGTACTGCTGATCGACACCGACCCACACGCCTCCCTGACCTCCTATCTCGATTTCGACTCGGACAGGCTGGAAGGCACCCTGTACGAGTTGTTCCAGGCGGCCAAACCCAGCGCCGAGCTGGTCAACCGGATGACCCTCAAGACCCGATTCGAGAACATCAGCCTGCTGCCCGCTTCGATTACCCTGGCCACGCTGGATCGGGTGATGGGCAACCGGGAAGGGATGGGGCTGGTGCTCAAGCGCGCTCTGCTGCGGGTGCAGGATCAGTTTGACTACGTGCTCATCGACTGCCCGCCGGTGCTGGGGGTCATGATGGTGAACGCGCTGGCGGCCTGCGATCGCATCCTGGTGCCGGTACAGACCGAATTCCTGGCCCTCAAGGGGCTGGAGCGGATGATGAAGACCTTCGAGATCATGCAGCGCTCCAAGCGGGAGAAGTTCCGCTACACCATCATTCCGACCATGTTTGACAAGCGTACCCGCGCCTCCCTGATGACATTGCAGTCCATCAAGGAGCAGTATGGGGAGGCGGTGTGGAATGCGGTCATTCCCATCGACACCAAATTCAGGGATGCCAGTCTGGTGCACATTCCTCCCTCCATCTATGCACCGGGCAGCCGGGGCACCTATGCCTATGAGACCCTGCTCAACCATCTCGACGCGCTGGAGCGTCAACGGACCCAGGAGGTGATGCCGTGAGAGAGACCACCCAGGTTCGGGCCATGGACGACTATTTCCACTCCCTGCTGCTGGACGATGCCCTGCTGCGGGAAGATTCCGAAGACGAAGCACCGGCCCCTGCGTTGCAACGTCAGACCGTCGCCGTGCCGGAGGTGGCTGCCACCCCCTATCTTGAAGCCGATACCCGACTGGCCCAGCTGAGCGAGCTGCTTGCCCAGGTGGGACAGGTCCAGTTCGAGATGGATGCCCTGAGCCACGAAGAGGTGCATGTCGAGCCATTCCAGCTCGAGGCGGAGGTGGTTGACAGTGAGCCTCTGGTCGCCCTGGCAGAGCCGATGGTGGAAGCCGTGGTGGAGGAGGTCGAGCCCGTCGCCCTCGCGGTGGCAGAACCCGCGCCCGCCCTCGAGGCGGCGCCCGCACCGTCGACCTGGGAGAACCTGGATACCGGCAACGAGTTTCAGGCGCTCTTCTTCGACGTGGCCGGGGTGACGTTTGCGGTGCCTCTGACCGAGTTGGGGGGCATCCATCAACTGGGGGAGGTGACCTCTCTCTTCGGCCAGCCGGGCTGGTACAAGGGGATCATGACCTCCCGCGAGCAGAAGATGAACGTGGTGGACACGGCCCAGTGGGTCATGCCGGGCCAGCATCTGGAGATGGACGATTACAAATATCTGATTATGCTGGGAGAATCACCCTGGGGATTGGCCTGTCACCAGTTGAAGGGCACAGAACTGCTGCACCGGGACCAGGTGAAGTGGCGCCATCAGGAGGGCAAGCGCCCCTGGCTGGCCGGCATGGTCAAGGAGAAGATGTGTGCCCTGCTGCACGTCAGGGAGCTCTTGCTGCTGCTTGGCCGGGGCGTGAACATCGAAGGCCGCTGACAACATCGGCATCGCCATGGTTTTATTGCTAATTTTACCCGTTGACGGGTTCATACAAGGATCAAGAAGATGACAGAGAAGCGCAATATTGCACAGAATCTGGCCGAAGACGAAGTGCTGCAGTGGGTGACCTTCCAGTTGGAAAACGAGACCTATGGCATCAACGTGATGCAGGTTCAGGAAGTGTTGCGCTACACCGAGATCGCTCCGGTCCCGGGTGCACCTGACTACGTGCTGGGTATCATCAACCTGCGTGGCAACGTGGTGACCGTCATCGATACCCGCTCCCGTTTCGGCCTGCCGGCCGGGGACGTGAGCGAGAACTCCCGCATCGTCATCATCGAGGCGGAGAAGCAGGTGATCGGCATCATGGTGGACAGCGTGGCCGAGGTGGTCTATCTGCGCTCCTCCGAGATCGATGCCGCCCCGGCGGTGGGCACTGAGGAAAGCGCCAAGTTCATCCAGGGCGTCAGCAACCGTGACGGCCAACTGCTGATCCTGGTGGATCTCAACAAGCTGCTCTCCGACGAAGAGTGGGAAGACATTGGTTCCCTGTAACAGGGACGGGAACGTGAGGACGGGGGCGATGGCACCTGTCCGCCTCCCTGTGACGGTAAGGTGATGGTTTGATGATTGAATTTGCAGCCTTGGGGTTGTCCTTGCTCGCACTGGTGCTGGCCCTTTACGGGATCCTGGGGCACCGTCGTCGCCAGCGAGAGTCCGAGGCCAGGGTGGAAGCGCTGCAGGGGCAGCTCGAGAGTCTGCGCAAGCAGATGATGGAGTTGCACACGGGCGCCATCGGCATGGGTCAGCGTCTGCAAGCCGCAGAAGGGGCCATGCAGAAGATCCACGACAGCCAGCAGGAGCTGACGTTGCAGGATCCGGAGCGCCGCCTCTACAGCCGCGCCGCCAAGATGGTGGAGCTCGGTGCCGATCTGGACGAGGTGATGAGCGAGTGCGAGTTGCCCCAGGCGGAAGCGGAGCTGCTTATTTCCTTGCGAAAGGGACGCAGCTGACGGATGTGTCGCGGGGAGGCCGGTGCCTCCCCGCTTTCTGTTCGGCCCGTGGCCACCTCTTTCTCGATGCCGGGACGGTGATAATCCTTTGGCATCAATCTCTTTGGTGGAGGCGCGATCTTCCCCACAAATCCTGTTGATTATTGGCATCTTTGAAAAGACGCCTCCGGATCCTGTGTTAAGATGCAGGCCGCCTCATTTTCAACGATTACATCCCCATGCTGCTTCAAGCGAACAATCTGAGCTGCGTGCGTGAAGATCGCACCCTGTTTGAACATCTCTCCTTCGCGGTGCGTGCCGGAGATTTGATGCAGATTGAGGGGCCCAACGGGGTGGGCAAGACCAGCCTGTTGCGCTTGCTCACCGGCCTCTCCCAGCCCTTTGCTGGCGAGGTGTGCTGGAATGGGGAGAATATCCGCCATTGCCGGGATGAATACCACGCCAGCCTGCTTTACCTGGGCCATCAGCCCGGCGTCAAGGCGACCCTGACCCCCCTTGAGAATCTCTCCTTCTACCAGAAGCTCCATGGTCCTGTCGGGGACGGCGTGGATCTCTGGCGGGTGCTGGCCCAGGTCGGCCTCGCCGGTTTCGAAGACTATCCCGCGGGGCAGCTCTCCGCCGGGCAGCAGCGACGGGTGGCGCTGGCCAGGCTGTGGCTGAGCGAGCGACCGGCGCTCTGGATCCTGGACGAGCCCTTCACCGCCATCGACAAGCAGGGGGTCAGGGTGCTGGAGCAGTTGTTCCTCGCCCACGCGGACAGGGGGGGCATGGTGGTCCTTACGACCCACCAGGATCTGACCCTGATGCAGGGACGGCTCAAGACCCTCTCTCTGACCTCGCTGTTGCAGGAGTAGCCCATGCTGCGCGCCGTCATACACCTTATTCACCGCGAGTTGCTGATGGCCCTGCGCCAGCGCGCCGACATCTTCAACCCGCTCTGGTTCTTCCTCATCGTCATCACCCTGTTTCCGTTAGGGATCGGGCCCGAGCCCCAGTTGCTGGCCCGCATCGCTCCCGGCATTATCTGGGTGGCGGCCCTGCTGGCAGCCATGCTCTCCCTGGAGCGGCTGTTTCGTGACGACTTCAGTGACGGCGCCCTGGAGCAGATGATGCTGATGCCACATCCCCTGGGGTTGCTGGCCCTGGCCAAAGTGATCGCTCACTGGTTGCTGACCGGTCTGCCGCTGTTGCTGGTCTCCCCCTTGCTCGCCATCCTGCTCTCCCTGGAGCTGAAGACCTATCTGGCCGTGGTGGCCACCCTGGCGCTCGGTACACCGGTGCTGAGCCTGCTCGGGGCGGTCGGAGTAGCGCTGACCGCAGGGCTGCGCAAGGGGGGCGTGCTGCTCAGCCTGCTGCTGCTGCCGCTCTATATTCCGGTGCTTATCTTCGCCACGTCCGCCATCGACGCGGCCAGCATGGGACTGCCCTATGCCGGTCAGCTCGCCATCCTGGGGGCCATGCTGGTGGGGGCATTGACCCTGACGCCCCTGGCCATCTCGGCGGCGCTGCGGGTGAGTGTCAACTGATTGATTTGGCGAAAAGATTTTCGTTTGAAGCCTTGTTAGGGGCGAGATAGTTGAGATAGATCAAGGGGATGGCTGCTTATTGCTTTCGGGGGATATGATGTTTTTCCCCCATGGGTATGGTAGTCCTCGCCACTTAAAAATTAATAACTGAAAGGTTTCGTGAGCTATGTGGAAATGGTTGCACCCTTATGCCAAACCCGAGCGCGCCTATGGGCTGGCCGGCACCCTGCTGCCCTGGTTTGCCGTGACAAGCCTGCTCGCCTTCATCATCGGCACCGTCTGGGGGCTGGCTTTCGCTCCCGCCGATTACCAGCAGGGTGACTCTTTCAGGATCATCTATATCCATGTGCCCTCCGCCATCCTTTCCATGGGCGCCTACTCCACCATGGCGGTGGCCGCCTTCATTGGCCTGGTGTGGCAACTGCGCATGGCAGACATGACGGTGGCGGCCATCGCCCCGGTGGGGGCCGTCTTCACCTTCATCGCCCTCTTTACCGGCGCCGCCTGGGGCAAACCCATGTGGGGCACCTGGTGGGTGTGGGATGCCCGGCTCACCTCCGAGCTCATCCTGCTGTTCCTCTATCTGGGTGTCATCGCCCTCTACAACGCCTTCAGCGACAAGGTGGTGGCGGGCCGCGCCGCCGGCATCCTGGCGCTGGTCGGGGTGATCAACCTGCCCATCATCCACTACTCGGTGGAGTGGTGGAACACCCTGCACCAGGGGGCCACCATCACCAAGTTTGACAAACCCTCCATCTCCCCCGAGATGCTGTGGCCGCTGCTCATCATGATCCTGGCGTTCGCCGCGTTTCTCGGTGCCCTGACCCTGATGCGTTTTCGCAATGAGCTGCTGATGCGGGAGTGGCACCGCCCCTGGGTCGCCGACATCGCCAGGCAGGAGAAGTAAGCATGCACTTTGCCTCGTTCAGTGATTTCATGGCCATGGGAGGCTATGCCTTCTACGTCTGGCTCTCCTTCGGTCTGACCCTGCTCTGCCTGGTCGGCATCGTCATTTCCACCCGGTTGAAGACCCGCAGCCTGCTTGGCGAACTGCGCAACAAGCAGGCTCGGGAGGCACGCCGCAAGGCGGCCCAGCAGATGGAGAACACCCTATGAACCCGCGCCGCAAGAAACGCCTCACCATCATCCTGGCCATCAGCCTGGGCCTTGCCAGCGTGACTGGCCTGGTGCTCTATGCCCTGAGCCAGAACATCGACCTCTTCTACACCCCGAGCGAGCTGGTGGAAGGGAAGGGGCCGGAGAAGATCAAGCCCGAGGAGGGGCAGCGCCTTCGCATCGGTGGCCTGGTGGTGCCGGGGTCTGTGGTGCGGGATCCCCAGAGCCTCAAGGTAGCCTTCAAGCTGGTGGACAACGGCGGCCATCTGGTGACGGTGGAGTTTGACGGCATCCTGCCGGATCTCTTCCGGGAAGGGCAGGGGATCGTCGCTCAGGGCACCCTCAAGGATGCCACCACGGTCGCCGCCTTCGAGGTGCTGGCCAAGCACGACGAGAACTACATGCCGCCGGAAGTGGCCGACGCCACCAACGGCATGCACTTCAAGCCCGAATACACAGAGGCGCAGTTGCAGGGAGCCAAGCAATGATGCCGGTATGCGCCAAAAATTCACTTCTTTATACCGCCAAATCGGCAGGTTTCTCCGTGCAATCGAGAGGGAATAGTCAATGATCCCGGAATTAGGGCAGTTCTCACTGATCCTGGCCTTCGCCACCGCCCTGCTGCTGGGCAGTTACCCGCTGATCGGGGCCCATCTCGGTCGTCTTGGCATGATGTCGGCAGCCCGCCCGCTCGCCTACAGCCAGTTTCTGCTGCTGCTGCTGTCGTTTCTCTGCCTCACCTGGGCCTTTATCGACAACGACTTCACCGTGCAGTACGTGGCCACCAACTCCAACAGCCTGCTGCCCCTGCAATACCGCATCTCGGCGGTGTGGGGAGCCCATGAAGGCTCGCTGCTGCTCTGGGTGCTCACCCTGGGGGGCTGGACGGCGGCGGTAGCCCTCTTCAGCCGTCGCCTGCCGCTCGATGCAGTGGCGCGGGTACTCGGGGTGCTCGGCCTTATCTCGGTGGGCTTCACCGCCTTCGTGCTGTTCACCTCGGATCCTTTCACCCGCACCCTGCCGTATTTCCCGGTGGACGGGCGCGATCTCAATCCGCTGCTGCAGGATCCCGGTCTCATCTTCCACCCCCCCATGCTCTACATGGGCTACGTGGGCTTCTCGGTGGCCTTCGCCTTCGCCATCGCCTCCCTGATGACGGGGCGTCTGGACGCCACCTGGGCGCGCTGGTCCCGTCCCTGGACCATGGCGGCCTGGGTCTTCCTGACGCTGGGCATCGTGCTCGGTTCCTGGTGGGCCTATTACGAACTCGGCTGGGGCGGCTGGTGGTTCTGGGACCCGGTGGAAAACGCCTCCTTCATGCCCTGGCTGGCGGGCACGGCCCTGCTCCACTCCCTCGCGGTGAGCGAGAAGCGCGCCACCTTCAAGGCCTGGACCGTGCTGCTGGCGCTCTCGGCCTTCTCCCTGAGCCTGCTCGGCACCTTCCTGGTGCGTTCCGGCGTGCTGGTGTCGGTCCATGCGTTTGCCTCGGACCCGACCCGGGGTCTGTTCATCCTGGGCTTCCTGCTGGCGGTGATAGGCAGCTCCCTGCTGCTGTTCGCCTTCAAGGGCTCCCAGGTGAAGAGCCACGGCAAGCATGAGCTGTGGAGCCGGGAGACCCTGCTCCTTGGCAACAACATCCTGCTGGTGGCGGGCCTGCTCACCGTGCTGCTCGGCACCCTGTTGCCCCTGGTGCACAAGGAGCTGGGGCTTGGCAGCATCTCCATCGGCACCCCCTTCTTCAACCACATCTACAGCTGGCTCATCATCCCCTTCGCCCTGCTGCTGGGGGTGGGCCCCCTGTTCCGCTGGCGCCGCCAGGATCTCGGTGAGCTCAAGGGCAAGGTGATGCTCGCCCTGGTGCTGAGCCTGGCCGCGGCTCTGCTGTTGCCCAAACTCTTTGCCGAGGCGTTCAAACCCTGGGCTGCGCTCGGTATCGGGCTTGGCGTCTGGATCATCGTCACCAGCGTGCAGGAGACCTGGGCGCGGGCCACCCACAAACACGGTTTTGCCACCGGCGTGCGCAAGCTTGGCAACAGCCACTGGGCCATGATCCTGGGGCACGTGGGGCTCGCGGTCAGCATCATCGGCATCGCCTGCACCCAGAACTACAGCATCGAGAAGGACCTGCGGATGCAGGCCGGCGATCGCGTCCAGTTCGCCGATTACGAGTTCGTCTTCACCGGCATCAAGGAGAAGAACGGCCCCAACTACGACGGTTTCAAGGGCGTGCTGGAAGTGCACCGGGATGGCAAGCAGGTAGCCCTGCTCAAACCCGAGAAGCGGATGTACACCGTGAGCCGCATGCCGATGACCGAGGCGGCCATCGATGCGGGTGTTACCCGGGATCTCTATGCGGCGCTCGGCGAGCAGCTCGACAACGGCGCCTGGGCGGTACGGATCTACTACAAGCCCTTCGTGCGCTGGATCTGGTTCGGCGGCGTCTTCATGGCCCTCGGCGGCGTGCTGGCCATGCTGGACAAGCGCTACCGCTTCGGACGTCGTGACGAGGAGGCCAAGGCATGAACAAGAAGACCTGGCTCTATCTGCTGCCCTTCATCATCTTCCTGATGGGGGCCGTGTTTCTGTTCAAGGGGCTCTACTCCGATCCCACCAAGCTCGAATCCGTGATGGTGGACAAGGAGGTGCCCGTGTTTACCCTGCAGGACATCTATGACCTGGGCAAGCAGCACGACAGGAGTATCCTCAAGGGGCGCCCCATGCTGCTCAACGTCTGGGCCACCTGGTGCCCGACCTGTTACGGGGAACACACCTACCTCAAGGAGCTGGCGGGGCAGGGGATCTACATCGTCGGCATGAACTACAAGGACGAGCGTGACAAGGCCATCAAGTGGCTGGCGGAGCTTGGCAATCCCTACCAGGTCAACCTCTACGATCCGGACGGCATGCTGGGGCTGGATCTCGGTGTCTATGGCGCGCCCGAGACCTTCTTCATCGACAGCCAGGGCATCATCCGCTATCGCCACGTGGGGGACATCAACCCAGACGTCTGGGCCAGTACCCTCAAACCCATCTTTGATGCCATGAAGTGAGGCCTCCCCGATGAAAACACTGATTGCATCCCTGTTGCTGCTGGCCGGTCTCGTCTGTGCCGGACAGGCCCGCGCCGCCATCGATGTCTACACCTTCGAGAGCGACGCCCAGGAGCAGACCTTTCGCGAGCTGACTAAGGAGCTGCGCTGCCCCAAGTGCCAGAACCAGGACATCGCGGACTCCAACGCCGGGCTCGCCAAGGATCTGCGGGACAAGACCTACCAGATGGTGCGCGAGGGCAAGGAGAAGCAGGAAGTGGTGGACTACATGGTGGCCCGCTACGGCAACTTCATTCTCTATGATCCCCCCCTGATGGCCTCGACCCTGATCCTCTGGCTTGGCCCCTTGCTGGTCATCGTGATTGGCGTCGTCACCGTGGTGGTGCGAAGCCGCCGCCATGCCCCTGCTCCCTTGCAACAGCCTGAAGGCACCCTGAGTGCAGAAGAGCAGGCCAGGCTGTCCGCCCTGCTCAAAGAGGAAGATAAACCATGACCCCATTCTGGATACTGGGTGCGGCCCTGCTGGTGCTGGCGAGCCTGGCGCTGATCGTGCCGCTCTGGCGCGGCGAGGGCAGGCAGAGCATCAGTCGCTCGGCCCTCAACAAGCAGCTCTATCGCCAGCGCCTGCTGGAGATAGGGGAGGAGCGGGAGCAGGGGATACTGGCGGAGGAGCCAGAATCCCTGGTGGAGCTGCAGCGCAGCCTCCTGGACGACATTCCCGACGTGGAGCAGACCGCCCGTGGCGGCAAGAGCCTGATCTGGATCCCCGGTGTGCTGGTGCTGGCGGTGGTGAGCATCGGCCTCTACGCCAAGCTCGGCGCCTGGCAGGAGGTGAGCCGCTGGCAGGATGCCAGCAGCCGGTTGGGGGAGCTCAGCAATCGCATCCTGGTGGAGCGTGATGCCCGGGTGACTGAGCAGGATCTGCTGGACTTCACCCTGGCCCTGCGAACCCGGCTGAAAGAAGAACCGAACGACTACCGTGGCTGGCTGCTGCTGGGGCGCCTGACCCTGGATGGCAATGATCCCGAGATGGCCCGCGAGGCGCTGGAGCGTGCCTACGCCCTCGCGCCCCAGAAGGCCATGGTGGCGGTGCCCTATGCCCAGGCCCTGATGATGACGGGGGAGGAAGCCCGTGCGGATCAACTGTTGCAGGCGGTCATTGCCGAGGACCCGGCCAACATCGAGGCCCGCTCCGTCCACGCCTTCATGGCCCTGCAAAAAGAGGATTTCCAGACCGCCCTCGACCGCTGGCAGGGGATGTTGCCGCTGCTGGAGCCGGGCTCGGCCCGCTTCACCATGGTGGAGCGCTCCATGGAGTACGCCAGGCAGCAGCTTGGCCAGCGTGGCATCGCCGTGACCACCCCGTCTGCCGAAGGCCAGGCACAAGCCGGGGTGCTGGCGGTGAAAGAGGGGGAGTTCCCCCTGCACATCACCCTGGCGCCGGGTATAAAGATGCCGGAAGATGCCCATCTGTTCGTCTTTGCGGTGATCCCCAACGGTTCGCCCATGCCCATCGCGGTCAAGCGCATTGCAGGCCCGCATCTCCCGCTCACCCTCTCCCTGGGGGACGGGGATGCCATGATGGAGGGGAGCAAGCTGGCGGCCCATGCCGAGCTACAGTTCAAGGCGCGACTCTCCCGGGGCGGCAACGTCATGAACAAGGAAGGCGCCTTTGAAGGGGTTTCGGTCACCGTGCCGACCAGCACCATCCCCACAGCGCCGATTGACATCCGCATCGATCACGCCCTCTAATACGCTTTTGGCCCACCCCTTGGGGTGGGCCCCCTGTATAATTCATATCAATACCCAAAAAAATCTTAGGACTTTCATATGTATCTGCGTTCAGGAGCATTGGCGGTGGTATTGCTGCTCGCGGGCTGTGCGGGCGGCCCTCCCAAGCCGGGCCCGGAGAGCCTGGATCTCGGCGAGACCCCGAGCCGCCCCGGGGCATCCAGCACGGCCAGCGATCCTCGCGACCCCTTCCAGGGGCCCAACCGTGCCATGTGGGCCGTCAACTATGACGTGCTGGAGCCCTATGTGGCGCGCCCCGTGGTACACGGCTATGCCCGCTATGTCCCGCAAGGGGTGAGGGACAGCATCGAGAATTTCGTGGACAACTTCGACGAGCCGAGCAGCATGGTAAACCACCTGCTGGTGGGTGATCTGAAAGGGGCCGGTACCAACCTGGGCCGCTTCACCCTCAACACCACTGTGGGCCTGCTCGGTCTGTTCGATGTGGCCAAGCATGCGGGCCTGGCTCGCAACACGCTGGAGATGGACACCGTGCTCGGCAAGGCCGACATCGGGGATGGCGCCTATCTGATGGTGCCGGTCTACGGTCCCACCACCACCCGGCAACTGGTAGGGGATACCATTGATACCATCTACTTCCCCTATGCCCTGCTGACCTTCCCGCTGAAGGTAGTGCACTGGGCGCTGGATGGCCTCGGTACCCGCTCCAAGCTGATCGATCAGGAGCGCATCATCGACAACGCGCTGGATCCTTACGCCCTGACCAAGGACTTCTACTTGCAGTACAACGATGGCAAGGTGACGGGCCGCAAACCCGAGCTCCAGGAGCAGAAACCAGAGGCGGCGGATGATGGCAACCTCGACGATTACATGGACGAGATAGACCAGTAAGCACGGTCATCTTCCACAAGGCGCCTGCGGGCGCCTTTGTTGTCGATGGCAGGTATTCGACCATAAAAAAACGCCCCGCAAGTGCGGGGCGTTTTGGCAAGAAAGGCTTATCAGGCAGCCAGGTTCTTGGCCACGAATTCCCAGTTGACCAGGGCCCAGAAGGTTTCCATGTACTTCGGACGCAGGTTGCGGAAATCGATGTAGTAGGCGTGTTCCCACAGGTCGACGGTCAGCAGCGGGGTGGTACCGGCTTCGGTCAGCGGGCAACCGGCGTTGGAGGTGTTGACGATGGCCAGGGAGCCGTCAGCCTTTTTCACCAGCCAGGTCCAGCTGGAGCCGAAGTTGCCGATGGCAGACTTGGTGAACGCATCCTTGAACTCGGCGAAGGAGCCGAAGGCCTTGGTGATGGCATCGGCCAGGGCGCCAGTGGGTTCGCCACCGCCGTTCGGGGAGAGGCAGTGCCAGTAGAAGGTGTGGTTCCAGATCTGGGCAGCGTTGTTGAAGACGCCACCAGTGGAGGTCTTGATGATCTCTTCCAGAGACTTGCCTTCAAACTCGGTACCCGGCACCAGGTTGTTCAGGTTGACCACGTAGGTGTTGTGGTGCTTGCCATGGTGGTATTCCAGAGTTTCCTGGGAGATGTGCGGTTCCAGAGCATTGATTGCATAGGGCAGAGCGGGAAGTTCGAAAGCCATTTTCTACTCTCCATTGGCTGGTCCGTGCGAAGGCGACGGTTGCAAGACATTGCGTACTCTTTTCTATCTTGAAAAGAATTGTTCTTGAAATGAGGGGGCCAGACGGCCCAAAGCCCGTCGATTGTAGCAGTATCAAAGATGGGCGAACAACCCTTGATTCTTGCCATGATCCGGATCAAGCTGCGGCGTATTGATGCATGACTTCTTTCATTCGCAACGGTTTGCCAGTTTGTGGTCTGCCCGGATTGCAGTAGAATGGCCGCCGAAATCGCTCCAGTGAGGCATTTATGGAAACTATTGAAAAGATCAAACAGCAGTTGGCTGAGAATCCCATCATCCTCTACATGAAGGGATCCCCCAAGCTGCCCAGCTGCGGTTTCTCTGCCCAGGCCTCCCAGGCCCTGATGTCCTGCGGCGAGCCTTTCGCCTATGTCGACATCCTGCAGAACCCGGACATCCGCGCCGAGCTGCCGAAATTCGCCAACTGGCCCACCTTCCCGCAACTGTGGGTCGAGGGCGAGCTGGTCGGTGGTTGCGACATCATGATCGAGATGTTCCAGGCCGGCGAGCTGCAGACCCTGATCAAGGAAACTGCCGCCAAGCACAAGCAGGATGACGCTGCCGCCGAATAAGGCCGCATCCATACCATGCAAAAAGGGGAGCCACTGGCTCCCCTTTTCTTTGTGCCCACGACAGACATCAGGCGATGCGTTCGAGGCGCGCCATGTAGAAGCCGTCGAAGCCGGTCTCGGCCGGGCTGACGTTGTGATCGCCGATCAGGCGGAAGTGCTCGTTGGCGGCGAGGAACTTGTCCACCTGCTGGCAGTTCTCCTCGGGCAGGATGGAGCAGGTGGCGTAGACCAGCAGGCCGCCCACCTTCACCATCTGGCTGTAGCGCTGCAGGATCTCCTCTTGCAGGGCGACCAGCACCGGCAGGCGCTCGGCGGTGTCGCGCCACTTGGCATCCGGGTTGCGCTTGAGCACGCCAAGGCCGGAGCAGGGGACGTCCAGCAGCACGCGATCGGCGCTTTCTTTAAGGCGCTTGACGGTCTTGCTGCTGGTGATGACCCGGGTCTCCACGTTGTGGGCACCGGCGCGGCGGGCGCGCTGCTTGAGGTTCTCCAGTTTCCACTCTTCCACGTCCATGGCCAGCAGACGGCCCTTGCCCTGCATCATGGCGGCCAGGTGCAGGGTCTTGCCGCCGGCACCGGCACAGGCGTCGATGACCCGCATGCCGGGCTTGACGTCGAGGGCCGCGGCCACCAGCTGGGAGCCGGCATCCTGCTGCTCGAAGCAGCCGTCGGCAAAGGCCTGGGTACGGAACAGGGCGGCGTCCGAGGTCACTTGCAGGGCGGTCTCCACTCCGTCGACGGGCACTGTGGTGACATGCTCTTTGGCCAGCATGGCTTGCAGCTCGTCCCGGGTGCACTTGAGGGTGTTGACCCGCAGGTAACGCTTGGGCATCCAGGCCAGGGCGGCACGCTCGGCCGGCCAGGCGTCGCCCAGTTGCTCGCTGCCGAGTTTTTCCAGCCAGGCAGGGCAGCCGTCCATCAGCACGGGGTTCTTCTTGGCCTCGGTCAGGCGGCGGCGGAACGCCTCCTCGTTGAAGCGATCCAGGGTCGGGTGGTTGGGCTGATCTATCTTGTGGAAGGCGTGCCAGCTGTGCAGCAGCGGCCAGACATTCTTCTCCGCCTGACGGACCTGGATGCCGGTGAGGAAGCAGTAGAGGCTGAGGCGGCGCAGCAGATCGCCGGTGACCAGGGCAATCCTTGCCTGTTCTTGCGGTTTGAGTTCGATGCCGGAGAAGTGACGTGCATAGGCGCGGTCGAGGGTAAGACCCTGACCCAGCACATCGTCAACGATGGCAACGACCAGATCCCCGAAACGGGGCAACAGTGGGGACTTGAGCATGAGATTAACCTTGGCCAAAGAAAGAGTGAACCGGCCCCGTCGAAGAGGGGTTCTGGAACGGACAAATCCGCGCCATGATAGGGGCTAGTCTGCATTGGTGCAACCTTCCCCATTCGGGGAATGTACAGAGGATGTTGCTGGACTAATCGGACCAGCGGGCAAATGATGCCGTGGCAGTTCAGGTGAATCCGTTTAAAAAGGAATTAAAAAGATGCAGTTGATGAAATATTCTCCGCTGGCGGTGCTGGTGGCGGGTCTGATGACGTCCGGCAACCTGATGGCCGGCGAGTGGCATACGGTCACGGCGCGGGCCACCGCCGCCGATGGGTACGAGGTGAGGGCCAGCCAGTATCGCATCGTCACCGTCTCTACCGATTACCTGGCTGCCCTGAAGGGGGGCGAGCGCCGCCTGACCTTGCCTCTGCCGGATGGCAAGGAGGTGACCTTCAGCCTGCAACCCTATGATCTGCTGCCGGCGGATCTAGCCGCCAAATATCCCGATATCCTGGCCTTCAAGGGGCACAACGAAGCGGCGCCTGGCGAGACCGGGCGCTTCGATCTCGGTCCCCAGGGATTCCACGCCATGTTCAGCCATGAAGGGAAGATGGTGTTCGTCGATCCCCTTCGCAATGGGGAAGGCTATGCCGTCTATTACCAGCAGGATGCCCACAGCCGGCTGGAAGAAGAGGCGGACAAGGTGATCGGGGGCGAGGCCAAAAAGCTGGCCCGTCAGGTGCTGGTGGATGGCAACGAGCGCAAGCGCTATGTCATCGCCATCTCGGCGGCGGGGGAGTATACCCAGTATCACGGCGGTACCGTGGAGGCGGGTCTTGGCGCCATCACCACCCTGCTCAACCGGGTCAACGAGGTCTACCAGCGTGATGTGGCGGCCGAATTCCAGCTGGCCAGCGGCAACGACACCATCATCTTCACCGACGTGGCGAACGATCCCTTCAATAATGATGACGGCGATATCGATGCCAACATGCAGGTGCAGGCCGATGCCCTGACCAAGGGGCTGGGGGCCTTCGACATCGGCCATGTGGTCAACACCGGTGGCGGCGGCCTGGCGGGGCTGGGCGTACTCTGCACCCCTGACAAATCGGCGGGGATGACGGGCTCCCCCGAGCCGGTGGGGGATGCCTTCTTCATCGACTACGTGGCCCACGAGATCGGTCACCAGTTCGGGGCAGACCACACCTTCAACGGCACCACAGGCAGTTGTGGCGGCGGCAACCGGGAGGCAAGCCAAGCCTGGGAGCCGGGCAGCGGCAGCTCCATCATGGCCTATGCGGGGATCTGCGGAGACGAAGATCTGCAGCCCCACAGCGAGCCCTATTTCCACAGCAAGTCCATCGAGCAGATGCGGGCCCACATGGCCACGGAGCCAAATTGCGGCACCCCGTTGGCGCTGGTCAACAATGCGCCCCAGGTGGCGGCAGGCAATGACTACGTCATCCCTGCGAACACCCCCTTCGTGCTCAAGGGGGCGGGGGCCGATCTTGACAGCGATCCGCTGAATTACACCTGGGAGCAGATCGATCTGGGGACGGAGTCGAGCAGCCCGGCCACCATGGTGGACGACGGCAGCCGTCCGCTGTTCCGTTTCGTGGCGCCGACCAGCGTGCCGGAGCGCACCCTGCCGAGTCTCACCTCCCTGCTCACCAACACCCTGGCAATAGGGGAGGCCTGGCCTGCCACCAACCGGGACCTGAACTTCCGCCTCACGGCGCGGGACGGCAAGGGCGGTGTCGCCAGCGATGACATGAAGATCCAGGTGGTCAACACCGGCAAGGCCTTTGCCCTGACCAGCCCGGTGGTGACCCCCCTGGGGGCGGGCAAGACGCAGACCATCAGTTGGGAAGTGGCCGGCACCAATGCCGCCCCCATCAACTGCAGCAAGGTGGATCTCTTCATGACCCGGGACGAGGGGGCAAACTGGACTTCCCTTGCCAGCGGCAAACCCAACTCGGGCTCGGCGAGCGTCACCATCCCGGCGGGCCAGGATGGCACTGCCCGTTTGAAGGTGGCGTGCAGCGACAACATCTTCTTCGCCATCAGTCCCCTCAAGATCTCGGTCACCCAGCGCGGTGAAGAGGGGGGAAGCGGTGGCGGCGGTGCCCTCGGCTTCTGGACCCTGGCCCTAGCGTTGCTGGGCTGGCAGCGGAGGCGGGCATGAGACTGGCCGGGGTGCTGCTGCTCACCCTGCTCGGCGGTTGTCAGGCCGATGCAGACACCCTGGAGCAGGCGGTCAGCGCCAGCCTCGCCAGGCAGGATTACCGGCTGATCGTGCGGGCCGGGCGCGGCGAGGTGGCGCCCGGGATCGCGGCGGATCAGCAGGCGGCGGCCAAGGCCCGCTGCGGCGTGCGCTATCTCGACGGATTCGGGGATGTCATCAAGCCGGATCAGAAGGAGGCCCATGCTAGGCTGAGCGCCTATGCGGCGGACTACAACCGGCGCATGCTGGCCCATTGCCCGCCGATTGACGGCAAGCAGTAGGCTGACGGTCATCGGCATAAAGAGGGAGGCATGAGCCTCCCTCTCTTTTTGCTCCGCCATTTGGCCGCCCCGAGGCTTGTACCCATGGCGCGCTCGTCGCACAATGCCTGCACCCATCGCCGCACGGGCGGCAGAGAAAGAGAGAAGGAAAATCAAGATGATGGATGTGGCTGATCTGCGTCGCGAATACACCAGGGGTGGACTGCACCGGGCCGATCTGCCGGCCGAGCCCCTCACCCTGTTCGAGAAGTGGCTGGCCCAGGCGTGCGAGGCCAAACTGACCGATCCCACCGCCATGGTGGTGGGCACCGTGGATGCTGATGGTCAGCCCTGGCAGCGCACCGTGCTGCTCAAGCACTACGATGCCGAAGGCATGGTGTTCTACACCAACATGGGCAGCCGCAAGGCGCATCAGCTGGAGGGCAACCCCCGTATCAGCCTGCTCTTCCCCTGGCACACCCTGGACAGACAGGTACACGTGACCGGTCGGGTGGAGAAGATGAGCACCTTCGAGGTGATGAAGTATTTCCACAGCCGTCCCAAGGATAGCCAGATCGCCGCCTGGGTCTCCAAACAGTCGACCCGCATCTCGGCCCGTGGCGTGCTGGAGGCCAAGTTCCTCGAACTCAAGCAGAAGTTTGCCAATGGCGAGGTGCCGCTGCCGAGCTTCTGGGGTGGTTTCCGGGTGCGCATCGACACCGTCGAGTTCTGGCAGGGCGGGGAGCATCGTCTGCACGATCGCTTCTATTACACCCGCGAGGGGGACGGCTGGCACATCGAGCGCCTGGCGCCCTGATGAACATCGCCCGGCTCAAGAACTTCACCGAGATAGTGAAGAACAACTTCAACATCTAGGCGACGGCGGAGAAGCTCTATACCTCCCAGCCGACCCTCAGCAAGCAGATGAAGATGCTGGAAGAGGAGCTGGGGCTGGCCAGGGGAGTGGTGGCCCAGGTGGAGCAGATTGGTCAGCTTTCCCTCGGGGATCAGCTGGCCACCAGCGGGGTGCTGCGCATCGCCACCACCCACACCATGACCCGCTACAAGCTGCCGGCGGTCATTACCGAATTCTCCCGCCGCTACCCCGAGGTGAGCATCCAGCTGCATCAGGGAGCCCCTGCCCAACTGGCGCAGATGGCGCAAAACGGGGATGTGGAGATGGCCATCGCCACCGAGTCCATGCACCTGTTCGACGAGCTGGCGACCGTGCCCTGCTATCGCTGGGGGCGCAGCGTGGTGGTGCCCCACGGCCATCCGCTGCTGGACTGCCAGCCGCTGGCCATGGCGGATCTGGCCCGGTATCCCCTCATCACCTATGTGTTCGGTTTCACCGGCCGCTCCAAGATGGACAAGGCGTTCGGACGCCATGGCCTCAGCCCCCGCATAGTGCTGACGGCCACCGACAGCGACATCATCAAGCACTATGTGCGCCTGGGGATGGGAGTCGGGGTGATCGCCACCTCGGCGTTCGACGAAGGGGACAGGGAGAGCCTGGTCTGCCTCAACATCGATCATCTGATCGCCTCGAGCGTGGCCCATGTGTGCCTGCGCAGGCACGCCCACCTGCGGGACTACATGTACGACTTCATCCACCTCTATGCCCCCCATGTGAGCCGGGAGACGGTGCAGCTGGCGCTGCTCAACCAAGGAACGCCCGCCCCGTCTGCGACCCTGCCCTGGCTCTGAAGGCCGTCAGGGGGGCCAATGGCCTCTCTTTTTTGTGATAAGTGGTGTCCTGCGCTGCCTTTTCCCGGTGATCCCTCTCTCCCGGCTATCGTGGTCACCATATTGACGGCGCTCCGGGTGCCGAGCCGCAGTTCGCCATCATCCAGCATGGCCTCGGGGTGCGGCAGTCCCCTTGCTGCTTAGGGGGTCGGGTCGTCAGATTGACGAAGGTCTGGGCACCGATCAGCAGGCAGTCATCATCCGGGTAGTAGGGGATTGACGTGGTGCTGGTAGTGGCAGATCCCCCTGGCCCGTCAGTCGACCCTGGTCGCCAGATTGACGAAGATCTGGGCTCCCACCAGTAGGCAGTCGTCGTCCAGGTAATAGGGGTTCGCGTGCAGGTAGTTGCAGATCCCCTTGGCCTGATTGCCGCTGCCGAGGAAGAACATGGCCCCCATGCGGCTTGGCGTGGCGTTGATCATGTAGCTGAAGTCCTCGCTGCCGGTCATGGGCTGGCCCTTTGCGTTGATCCCGTCGCTGGACAACACCTCCGAGGCGGCTTGTTGCAGGCGCTCGCAGGCCTGGGGGTGGTTCTCCACTGCCGGGTAGCCGGCATGGACCATGGTGGTCTTGAAGCCGCGCAGCTCGCTCTGGGCGATGATGTCCCTGAAGCTGTTTTTCAGGATCTGGTCGGTTTCGGCGTCCATGGCGCGGATGGTGCCACGGGCCTGCACATGATCGGCGATGGCGTTGGGAATGGTGCCGCCGTTGATCATGCCGCAACCAAAGACCGCCGGGCTGAACGGGCTGGTGCGCTTGGCGACGATGTAGTCCATATCCTCGATGATCCGCACCGCCTCCCGGATGGCATCCAGCCCCTTGTGGGGGGTGGAGCCGTGGGCGGAGATGCCGTGCACATCGAGCGTCCAGGCAGACCCCCAGGAGGACATGACCCCCTGGTTGAACTTGATGGTGCCCGTCTCCATGGCGCCGTCGTTGTGCAGGGCATAGACCTCGTCCACCCCCTTCATGCAGCCAAGCTCCACCATCTTTTCGGCCCCGGGGACGCGCATGTCCTCTTCCGCCATCTGGAAGATGAAGCGGACGTTGTACCGCAGGCGATCGCGGTTGGCGGCCAGAAACCTGGCGGCGGTCAGAGCGATCGCCATGTGGGAGTCGTGGCCGCAGTTGTGGGCCATCCCCTCATGGGTGGATTTGAACGCCACCTCGCTCATGTCGTGCATCTCCAGGCCATCCATGTCGGCACGAAAGGCAATGGTGGGCAGGGTGGGGTCGACCGCCAGATCCCCGTGAAAACCGGTGAAGCCGGGATACAGGGTGATCCTGTAGCCGAACTCTTCCATCAACCCACGGCAGTAGGCAGAGGTCTTGAACTCGGCCCCGGAGTATTCCGGGATGCGGTGCAGGTGGTGGCGCACTTCGTAGCTGAAGTCGCGCAGGGCCAACAGGTCAGGTTCGATATGGTAGTGGTTCATCAGATGATCCCTTGAATGGAGAAACCGAGCTGGGCAACCAGGGAGGCGCCAAAGAAGCAGCAGGTGGAGACGACCATGAAGATGAGGATCACCTTCCACGACATCTTCTTGAGCTCCTCCAGCTGACCGCCCACCGAGAGGCCGGCGAAGGCCAGGAGCGGCACGCAGCAGGAGAGGAAGGAGATCTTGGCCACGGCATCGATGAAGAGGCCGCGCACCGGGGTCTCGGGCAGGCAGATGAGAATGCCGATGATGGTGGCATAGGCAAAGGCCGGCAGGGAGGAGGGCAGGTAGCGCTTGGTCACCAGGGAGGCGAACACCACCAGGGACATGGCGATGAAGCTGTCCCCCATCTGCCACAGCGGCAGGCCCGAGGTCAGGGTCTGGGTGAACATGGCCAGCAGGATCGCCAGGAAGACGAAGCGCATATCCATCACGATGCTTTTCATGCTTTCTCTCCTTTGGCGGTCAGGGCATAGATTTTTTCAGCGAGCGGCAGACCCAGATAGGTGAGGGAGAGCGCTCCCAGGGCCGACGAGAGCAGGTTCGAGGCGGCGGCGATGCTGAGCACCTGCTGGGCCATCGCCTCATCGAGGCCGTTGATGAGGGCACCGGAGGCGGCGCTCAGCATGGAGCCGGATCCCACGCCGGAACCGGCGGCCAGGGCCAGGGGATGCAGCCCCGTGAGGGGGGCAATGCTGCCGAGCACGCTGAACCAGAGGGTGCCGATGACGGAGCCGCACAGGTAGATGGCGAGCACGCCGATGTACTCCTGGGAGCCGGTGCCGAACTTGCCCTGGATCACCGCGACCGAGGGTTCACGGCTGATGGAGGAGCAGGCCCCGATGGCGCGGCGGCCAAAGCCGAACTTCACCGCCAGCGGAATGGCGATGAGGATGGGCAGGAGGTTGCCTATCTCCTGCAGGAAGAGCGGTACGCCGACGCTCAGGATCATCTTGAGGTTGGGGATGATCATCCCCGCATACTGGGTCCCGAGGATCAGCAGGCTGAAACCCACCATCTTGCCGCAGAAGCCCTCTTCTCGCTCGGTGAAGAGCCTCTTCCAGCCGGGAATGCGATCCTTGACGGGCTTGGCGGAGACGATCATGCCGATGATGACGGCAAAGAGCATGGGCAGGATGGGGATGATGGCGATGCCGAGTCTGATCTCCTGCTTCCCGATGAGGGATTGGGCCACGAAGATCAGCAGGGCGGTCGCCAGGGTACTGACTACTACCGTTTTGAGTGGGCTGGTTGGCTGCATAGTGTGTTCTCTTGTTATCCGTTGTCCTTCATGGGCGTCTTTGGTCACGCCATGATGGGGGCATGATAGGAAGCGAGGAGGGGAAGGAATGTGACCGCCATCAAGTCAGCCATATGGCATTTTTTCATGGGGTATGCCGTTTAACCATGGTAAACATATGGTTTAACAACTCATTGGCAGCTGCTTATGCTGCCTCAGACAGGAGTGTGGTGCCGCCCGGGCACCCGGTGCCTGATCCGGGGGGGGATGTGGGGGAAGGAATGGATCTGTTGATAGAGGGCGCGCTCTGGCGCCCCTCCTGGCAAGCGGCGTTGCAGGCCTGGCAGCACCAGGGAAACCGCTGGTGGCTGCTGCTTGGCAAAGGGGAGGCGAGGGAGATGGCACCTTGGGCGGCCAGCCCGCCAGATGGCATTCTCCTTGCCCGCGACCTGCTTGCCGCCTGGCTGGGTGAGGCCGCCTCCCCGCTGATGGTGACACAGCCGGACCGGCAGATCCTGATCGCTGCCTCCGGCTCCCTGCTGACCCTGGCCAGAGAGAGCGGCTTGCTCACCCTGGGGCCCGCGGGGGCGGATCACCGCCTCGGTGCCGATGACGACCTCGGGGTTGCCCTGCAACGCCTGCTTGCCCGCCGCCTGATGACCCCGGTGCTGCGCGAGCCTGGCGGGCAGGACGCGCTGGTGCTGCGCCCCCTGCTGCCCGGCGATGAGAGCGCCATCCTGCGTTATTGTTCGGATGCGGCGCTCGCCCGCTATACCCTCAACATCCCCCACCCCTATTCGCCGGAGGCGGCGCGGGACTGGCTTGCCCTGAGCGGGCGCAAGGCTGCTCTCGGGCTGGGATGCACCTGGGCCCTGACTCTGCCCCAGGGGCGTGAAGACGAGCCCGCTCCCCTGGTCGGCACCCTCTCCCTGCACTGGCACGGGGAGCTGGCATGGTGGGTCGGCGTGCCCTGGCAGAACAGGGGGCTGGCCACCCGGGCCGCGAACCTGGTCAGGGCGTTTGCCTTCGAACAGTGGCACCTGCCTGCCCTCACCGCCCGCCACATGCCGGGCAACCTCGCCTCAGGCCGGGTGATGGAAAAGACTGGCATGCACCATGACGGGCGTCGGCCAGATCCGGCCGATGGCGCCCTCGAGCTCGATCACTGGCGGCTGGATCGCCCGGCGCGCCTGACGGATGCACGCAAAGAGGCGCTGGCCCCCTGGCTGGATGACGAGGAAGTGGTCGTGGCCATACTGCACGATGAGGGGGTGGCGCTCTTCATGGCGGGGGAGGCGACAGAGGGCGAGCAGACACTCAGCGGGCTGACGGTGCGGCGCTATCCCCTGGCCATGCTGGCGCCAGAGGCACCCGGGGTGCAGGCCCATGGTGGTGGCGCCCTGCTCAAGGAGTGCGGGGATCTGGGCCTCGCCTATCTGCGGCGATTGCGACAGCCTGACGACGGACGCTGATGGCTTGCGCAAGGGCGGTCATCGCGAAGCCTGGTGCGGGGTCTGTCAGGCGTTTTCCTGAGTCCGCCCTCCCATTTTCAGACAAAGGCAGTGAAGAGGCGCCCCACTTCTGTGGAATAATGGCCGCCCTGCTGTACGAGGAGTAACGCTGTATGTTGAGAACCGAGCGTCCCGGCGACATGCTGCCAGTCTATGAGCTGGTGAGTGCCGCCTTTGGTCGTCCCGACGAGGCCGAACTGGTCAACCGCCTGCGAGAATGTGGGGCCGCCGTGGTCACCATGGTCGAGGAGGAAGAGTACGAGTTCATGGGGCACCTGATGCTGAGCCCGATCACCATTGAGGGACAGGAAGGGCCCTGGCTGGGACTGGCACCCGTGGCCGTGCATCCCGACTGGCAGGGACAGGGCATTGGCTCGGATCTGGTGCGGGAAGGGCTGGACACGGCACTGGAGATGGACTGGAAGGCGGTGGTGGTGCTCGGGGATCCCGCCTACTACGCCCGTTTCGGCTTTCGGCCTGCCAGCGACTTCGGCCTGCACTGCATCTACGAGGTGCCGACGGAGTGTTTCATGGCGATGGAGTTGCAACCCGGCGGGCTCGACGGGGTAAGGGGCGAGGTGCTCTATCACCCCCTGTTCGATGAAGAGCCGGTGGAGTGACCGCCTGCCCATCCATGAAAAAGGACCCTGAGCGGGTCCTTTTTCGTGCCATGCCCATCGCTTGAATGGACGTCACTGGGCCAGTGATTTCAGCTGCTGCTTGCCCGGCGGGTTGTTCCAGTCGATGGGGCCGTGGGTGAAACGGTACTGAAGCCTCGGCAGACTCAGTTCCAGCCACTCCTCCCGGAAGTAGGCATAGCCCTGGTCCCAGTCTGGATCCTGCGCCCAGCCGGTCTGCAGGAAGTGGAGTCGGGTGCCCTGGCCCTCCGGCACGAAGCGCAGGCTGACCTGGGTCTTCTGCTGACGAATGTGGGGAAACTGGGGAGGGAAATTCCAGCTGAAGCTGAGCAGATCATGGGGCATGACCGCCATCACCCGGCACCCTTCGCTGCCACGCTCGCCGAGGGGAGCATCGGGTCTGAAATAGATCTCGAACGGCCCGTTGGGTTCCGGGACCATGAGGCACTCCGGCGCCAGAAAACTGCGCAGCCCGCTCTCCGTGGTCCAGGCCCGCCAGACATCGTCAATGTGGGCGGGTACCAGAATACTGCCTTCAATTTGCTTGTTATCCATAAATCAGTGAACCTCAAACCAGTCATGGACGGGACCTCGGCAGTATAGCCCCTGAGGCGATAAAATAGGCAGCCCTGTGTCACACGGTTACGTATTCAAGAGGGTCCACATTGCCGATTTGACAGCACGGCGGGATCCATCGAGAGTGGGAAGCGACAAGCACGCAACGCAAGGATGGTGTCATGATCAGAATGATGACGGAAGCTGACGAGCCCATGCTGGCGCAGCTCTTCCTCAAGGGAAGGCGCCAGGCCTTCCATTGGGTTGATCCCGCCCTGTTCCGGCTCGAGGATTTTGCCGAGCAGACCCGGGGCGAGGAGATCTGGGTGGCGGAGAAAGGGGGCAGCCCGTGCGGATTCGTCTCCATCTGGGGGGCCGAGAGCTTCGTGCATCATCTCTACGTGGTGGCGGACTGGCACGGGCAGGGCATGGGGCGGGCCTTGCTTGCCGCCGGCTTGGCCGGGTACCCCTCCCCGGCCTCCCTCAAGGTGGCCATGCGCAACACCACGGCGATGGCTTTCTATCATCGCCTGGGCTGGGAGAACACCGAAGAAACGGGTCATTGCGACATCACGGGGCCCTGGCGCAGGCTGGTGTTGACGCCCGATGACGCAGGGGAATAAGCCGCTGGCAGACTGCGGCAACCGCACCGCACATTGATCTCCAGCCCTGGCAGGGCATAAAGAAGCCACTTCGCGGGAAGTGGCTCTTCAACACATCGGGGGAGGACAGACCTTCCCCTAGTCAGCGGATGATCACAGGGCCGCCACGGCCTCTCTTACCAGGGCGGCCAGCTCTTCCCACCTGCCCTCGTCGATGAGCTTGGCCGGCACCATCCAGGTGCCGCCGCAGGCGATCACGGCATTCAGCCCCAGATACTCCTTCAGATTGGCCGGCGTCACGCCGCCGGTGGGCATGAAGCGCACCGGATAGACGGCGCCCAGGGCCTTGAGCATGGCGGTGCCGCCAGACTGCTCTGCCGGGAAGAACTTGAGGTGGCGCAGCCCCATCTCCATGGCCTGCTCCACCAGGCTGGGGTTGTTGACCCCGGGGATGATGGTGACGTTCTTGTCCAGACAGTACTGCACCGTGGTCGGGTTGAAGCCGGGGCTGACGATGAAGTCGGCGCCCGCCGCAACGGCCGCATCCACCTGCTCGCGGTTGAGCACGGTGCCGGCCCCGATCAGCAGATCCGGGTAGGCCGCACGCATCTGGCGGATGGCCTCTGCGGCGGCGGGGGTGCGGAAGGTCACCTCGGCGGCGGGCAGGCCATTTTCCACCAGCACCCGGGCGAGGGGGACGGCCTGGGCAGCATCTTTCAGCGCGATGACGGGGATCACCTTGAGGGCTTCGAGGCGGGCGATGAGATCAGACATGGTGCGTTTCCTTGAGTGATGGCATGTGGGAGGGGGGAATGATGGCCCCCGGATACTGGATGACGGCCGCCGCCAGGCGGTGGCCTGCCCGGGCGGCGTCGGTGACGTCGGCCCCTTGCAGGCGTGCGGCGAGATAACCGGCGCTGAAGGAGTCGCCCGCCGCCGTGGTGTCGATCACCTGTTCGGCGGCCAACCGCAGGGCGGCGATTTCGATCCGCTGCGCTGCCGTGACCACCAGGCAAGGCTCAGAGCCGCGCTTGACGACGATCTCGCCCACCCCGAAGCCCTGGCTGCGGGCGAGGCAGGTTTCGACCTCCTCGTCGCCCCAGAGCGCCTGCTCGTCATCAAGGGTCAGCAGGGCGATGTCCGCCAGGCGCAGGATGGCGGTGTAGGCCTCTTTGGCGGTCTCCTTGTCTTGCCAGAGGCGGGGGCGGTAGTTGTTGTCAAAGGCAATTCTGGCCCCCCGGGCGTGCGCTGCGGCGAGTCCTTCCAGCAGGCGCTGGCGCGAGGCGGGCGGCAGTATGGCCAGGCTGATGCCGCTCACGTAGACAAGATCGCACTGGCCCAGGGCGGCGAGAATGGCCTCGCCCTCGGGTTGCGCCAGCCAGTAGCGGGCGGCGGCGTCGCTGCGCCAGTAGGTGAACGAGCGCTCGCCGTCGGCCGCGGTGTCGATGAGATAGAGACCGGGGGCCTTGTCAGCCAGGCGCTGCACCCAGTCGGTGTGGATGCCCTCTTGCTGCCAGGCGGCCAGCATCTGGCTGCTGAACCCGTCTTGGCCGAGGGCCGTGACGTAGTGCACCGCGAGCGCCTGGCTACCCAGGCGGGCGAGATAGAGGGCGGTGTTGAGGGTGTCGCCCCCGAAACCTTGTGCCAGCAGGCCTTGCCCGGCTCGGCGCAGCTCCACCATGCATTCGCCGATGACGGCTATCTGTCGGGTCATGGTTTCGACTCCTTGCAATCGTTACAGGGGGTTCGCCAGGGGATGACGCCACATGCGATACATGGTGTGGCAGTTGACGAACAGGAAGGTGGTCTCAATCAGGCTGCCGCCGATGGAGCCGATCAGTATGTTGTGGCTGGTCCAGCACAGGCCGCCCGCCAGCATGCACAGCCGCAGCGCCAGCCCGCGGGCCCGGAACAGGCCCCAGGTGCCGATGGTGGTGCCGATGATGGGGAGCCACTGCACCGCACTGGTGATCCCGGGGATGCCCAGTACCCACACCAGCACGAGGAAGAAGAGCATCACCCAGGGGCTGCGGGTGCGCCCCGAGGCGATGGTGCGACCACAGCTGAGGGCGGCGCTGAGAGCCGCCGTGCTGGCACCCATCAGCAGGAAGTGGACCGCGATGGCCCCCTGGTAGAGGCACAGCCGCCAGCGAAAGCGGCTGTCGTCCCGTTGCAGGAAGGCGCTCACCCCGACCAGCATGGCGGCAAGGCCGATGCCTTGCGCCAGGGGCTGTTGTTCAATCAGGGTCCAGACCGGTTGCAGCCAGCCAAGCTCGAGACTCACAGGGTGACACCACTCTTGAAGATGGCCAGCTCCCGGAAGTCGTTGCGCTCGTTGCAGGTCGGCTTGCCGTTGGCGATGTCGACGATGAGGTCGATGAACTGGGCGAGCAGGCTGCTCATGGGGGTGCCCTCAATCAGGGTGCCGGCATTGAAGTCGATCCAGTGCGGCTTGCGCCTGGCCAGATCGCTGTTGGTGGCGAGCTTGACCGTGGGGGCCGGGCCACCGTAAGGGGTGCCGCGCCCGGTACTGAACAGCACCATGTGGCAGCCCGCGCCGGCCAGGGCGCTGGTGGCGACGGCGTCGTTGCCCGGGGCGCTCAGCAGGTTCAGACCGGGGCGCTGCAAGCGGGCGCCGTAGGGCAGCACGTCCACCACCTGGCTGTGCCCCGCCTTCTGGGTACAGCCGAGGGATTTCTCCTCCAGGGTCGAGATGCCGCCCGCCTTGTTGCCGGGGGAGGGGTTCTCGTAGATGGGCTGCTGGTGGTCGATGAAGTACTGCTTGAAGTCGTTGACCATCTGCACCGTCTTGTCGAAGGTCTGCTTGTCCTGGCAGCGGGACATCAGGATGCGCTCGGCGCCAAACATCTCCGGCACCTCGGTCAGCACCGAGCTGCCCCCGTGCTGGATCACGTAGTCGGAGAAGCAGCCGAGCAGCGGGTTGGCGGTGATGCCGGAGAGGCCGTCCGAGCCGCCGCACTCCAGTCCGAATTTGAGCTCGCCGAGCCGACCGGGTTGGCGCCTGTCTTGCTGCATCTGCGCGAGCAGCTCGCGCAGCAGCCCCAGCCCGTGCTCGACCTCGTCATCGTGCTGCTGGCACACCATGAAGCGCACACGGGCGGCATCGATCGGGCCCAGGGTCTCCCTGAAGGCGGCGATCTGGTTGTTCTCGCAGCCCAGCCCCACTACCAGAACCCCCCCCGAGTTGGGGTGGTGCACCAGGTTTTGCAGCAGGGTGCGGGTGTTGAGGTGGTCCTGACCGAGTTGGGAGCAGCCGTACTGGTGGCTGAACAGGTGCACCCCGTCGATGGCGCCGAGATCGGTGTCGCGCTCGAGCTGTTGCTTCATCTGCTTGGCGAGGGCGTTGACGCAGCCCACGGTGGGCAGGATCCACAGCTCGTTGCGAATGCCGACCTGGCCGTCGTGACGGCGGTAGACCTGGATCTCCCGGTCCGGCAGCGCGGTGCTGACGTCGATGAGCTCCGGCTGGTAACTGTACTCGTCGAGATCGCTGAGGTTGGTGGCCAGGTTGTGGTGATGGATATGCTCTCCCGCCGCGATGGCGCGGGTGGCGTGGCCGATGGGCAGACCGTACTTGATGATCTGATCCCCTTCACAGAGGCCCACCAGCGCCAGCTTGTGGCCGCGGGGGAGGGGGTTACTCAGGGTGAAGGAAACACCTTCGTGCGCTATCTGCTCGCCGGCGGCGAGCTCTCTCAGGGTCACCAGCACATTGTCGGCGGGGTGGATGCGAATCACGGCTTGCATGGACACTCCTTAGCAGCAGGCGGCCAGCGCCGCGCGCAGGCCCTGCTCGCGGATCTGGGTCAGGCAACAATCGACCCGTTCGACCAGGCCGGGCACCTCGCACAGGGACTGGCCCCAGTGGGCCTCCTGGCCGAGCACCTCTTGCACCAGGGCAAGCTGGGGGATCTCGCCGCGCTCCACCGCAGGCCAGAGGCGGGCGTAGGCGTCGAGCCAGGGTTGATCGTCCTGCAGCGGATAGGCGTGTCCGTTGCGCTCCCCGCGATAGAAGGCGAGCAGGGCGGCGAGGGCAAAGCTCAGGCGCGGCGCCAGGGTGCCCTGCTGCTGTTGATAGGTCAGCAACTGCGGCAGCAAACGGGTGCGGAACTTGGTCATGCCGTTCAGGGCGATGGAGAGCAACTGGTGCTTGATGAAGGGGTTGCGAAAGCGCCCCTGCACGTCGCGGGCGAAGGAGAGCAGCTCTTCTTGCGGCAGGCTCAAGGTCGGCACTATCTCATCGCGCATGATGCGCTCGACGAACTCGCCAATCTCCTCGTCGGCCATGGCCTCGCCCACCGTGTCGAGCCCGGCCAGGAAGGCGACCGGTACCAGGGCGGTGTGGGCGCCGTTGAGGATGGCGACCTTGCGCTCCTTGTAGGGCTTGATGTCGTCGACGATTAGGATGTTGAGTGCCTGCCCGGCGGGCAGCTGATCGAGGCAGAGGGCGCTCGCCAGCCATGCAGGCCCCTGGATCACCAGCAGGTAGAAGTGCTCGGCGGTGACCACGAACTGATCCTGATAGCCAAATTGCGCCTGCAGCTCGGCGTGCTCGTCCCGGGGGAAGCCGGTGACGATGCGATCCACCAGGGTGGAGCAGAAGGTGTTGTGTTCGCGCAGCCAGGTCTGGAAGGCCTCTGGCAACTGCCACTGGGCGGCGTAGCGCAGCACCAGCTCGCGCAGGGCGTCGCCGTTGTAGTCGATGAGCTCGCACGGCAGCAGCACCCAGCCCTTGTCGGCGGCGCCGTCAAAGTGACTGAAGCGCTCGAACAGCAAGCGGGTCAGCTTGGCCGGGAAGCTCGCGGGCGGAGTGTCGTCGAACTGGTCGTCGGCGTGATAGCTGATCCCGGCTTCCGTGGTGTTGGAGAAGAGGAAGCGGATATCCGGGTTGCGCGCCAGTGCCAGCACCTCGTCGAACTGGCGATAGCAGCTCAGTTCGCGGTTGACGCTGCGGATCAGGCGCTGGGTGCTGATGGCCTTGCCGGACTCGTCCAGCCCGCGGATGACGGTGGTGTAGAGGCCGTCCTGAGTGCTCAGGCTGGGGGGAAAGTCGCTGTCGATGGGGCGCACTATGACCACGCCGGCGTCGAGGCGGGTGTGCTCGTTGAGCAGGTCCAGCTGCCAGTCGATGAAGGCGCGCAGGAAATTCCCCTCGCCAAACTGGATCACGCGGTCCGGATATTGGGCCCCCGGGAAGGCATCACGATTCAGGCGTTGCATCTTGTTGTGGTCCTCATGGGGCTGTGCCCCTGTGGCGGATATGGATGATGGGCGCGGTTTGACCCATGGAATGGTCCGCTCCGGCGGCGGGACATGCCCGCCGCCTCATTTTTTATTTCTGGTCAGTTCAGCTCGATGGCGAAGTAGTCGCGGGCGTTGTGGAAGCAGATGTTCTCCACCATCTGGCCCAGCAGCGCGAGATCGGCCGGGGCCTCGCCGTCCGCGACCCAGTGCCCGATCATGCGGCACAGGATGCGGCGGAAGTATTCGTGACGGGTGTAGGAGAGGAAGCTGCGGCTGTCGGTCAGCATGCCGACGAAGCGACTGAGCAGGCCGAGCTGGGCGAGCTGGGTCATCTGGCGCTCCATGCCATCCTTCTGATCGTTGAACCACCAGCCCGAGCCGAACTGCATCTTGCCGGGGAGGTTGTCCCCCTGGAAGTTGCCGATCATGGTGCCGAGCACCTCGTTGTCCCTCGGGTTCAGGCAGTAGAGGATGGTCTTGGGCAGCGTCCCTTGCGCGTCCTGGGCGTCGAGCAGACGGGAGAGGGCCTTGGCCACGGGAGCGTCGTGGATGGAGTCAAAGCCGGTGTCCGGCCCCAGGGTCAGCAGGCGGCGGCTGTTGTTGTTGCGCAGCGCCCCGATGTGGTACTGCTGCACCCAGCCGCGCCTGTGGTATTCGCTCGCCAGATAGAGCAGCACGGCGGTCTTGAAGGCGGCCACATCGGCGCTCTCCAGCACGATGCCCCCCAGACGGCGGGCCAGCATGGCGTCGAGCGCCTGTTCGCCGGCCTGGCCGAAGGGCACTTCGTCCAGGGCATGGTCGGCAATCTTGCAGCCGTGTGCGGCGAAGTGATCCAGCCGCACGCCGAGGGCCCGGGTCAGATCGGCAAAGGTGCGGATCTGGATGTCGCTGACCCGGCCGAGTTCGGCCAGGTAGTCAGCAAAGCCATGGGCGTCGATGTTGAACGCCTTGTCCGGACGCCAGCTCGGCAGCACCTTGATGTCGAAGCCGCCGTCGGCCGCGATGGCGGCGTGGTGGCGCAGATCGTCGACGGGATCGTCCGTGGTGCCCACCATCTTGACGTTCATCTGTTTCATGATGCCGCGGGCCGAGAAGTCGGGCTGGGCCAGCTTGTCGTTGCACTGGTGCCAGATGGCCTGTGCGGTCTGCGGCCCCAGCAGCTGGCCCGTGATGCCAAAGGGCCGCTTGAGCTCGAGATGGGTCCAGTGATAGAGGGGGTTGCCGATGGTGTGGGGCACGGTGCGGGCCCAGGCCTCGAACTTGGCGTAGTCGTCGGCATCCCCGGTGCAGAAGCGTTCATCCACTCCGTTTGAGCGCATGGCGCGCCACTTGTAGTGATCCCCCTTGAGCCAGATCTCATACAGGTTGGCGAAGCGGTGATCCTCGGCAATCAGCTGGGGCGGCAGGTGGCAGTGATAGTCGAAAATGGGCTGTCCGGCGGCGAAGCCATGATAAAGCTGGCGCGAGAATTCGGTATCCAGCAGAAAGTCATCGGTCATGAAGGCGGTCATTCGCTTGCTCCCTACGAGAGTGCTCGGTGAAGTGGAGATAGTTGTTGGACCAATTATTCTCATTGCCAGACATCTCGTCCAGTCACCATATTGAAAAAACACCGGTCGGCTCACAAAATCGTCGAATTAAACCATTTTGAGTCTCAAAGAGGGCCTTCAATGGTGCCTAACAGGGTGAGAAAGAGCGGGAAAGAGGATGAAGAGGCTGGATGAGAGGTTTGTATGACACCTTTTTACTCTTGTGGATCGGGAAAATGTGACCTGCGTTGGGTTTATCACAGCCCATTTGTGGGGGTATGCCGTTTTTGTGATGGTTCTCAACATTCATAGATGTTCTACCAATTACAGTGTGCATCACAAAGATGTAGGACATTAAGACTGACTCCTCAGGGAAGAGGTCTAGCAGATAAACGCACACACTTGAGGTCCCGCTCCAATGAAAATGAAAACCATCGCCGCCGCCATCCTGATGGCCGCCCCCCTGGCCCTGACAGCCTTCTCTTCCCATGCCATGGAGAGAGTGACGCTGAAGCTGGCCCATAACCTGGACACCAACCATGTGGTACACCAGGCGTTGGCCCAGATGGCCAAGGAGATCAGCACCGCCTCCGACGGCAAGATGAAGCTGCGCATCTACCCGGGTGGCCAGATGGGCGGTCCCCGTGAGACCCTGGAGTTGCTGCAAAACGGCGCCCTGGACATGACCAAGGCCAGTGCCAGCGAGATGGAACCCTTCTCGCCCGCCTTCTCCATCTTCAGCCTGCCTTACCTGTTCAAGGATCAGGCCCACTTCAACAAGGTTATTTACGGCCCCGTGGGCGAATCCATGATGGCCCAGACCCGTGACAAGGGCTTCGTCTCCATCGCCGCCTACGTGGCGGGGACCCGCAGCTTCTACGCCAACAAGCCTATTCACACCCCGGCCGACATGAAGGGGATGAAGATCCGGGTGGTCGCCACCCCCACCACCATCAAGCTGATCGAACTGCTGGGTGCGGCCCCGGCCCCGATCCCCTTCGGTGAGGTCTACACCGCACTGCAGCAAGGGGTCATCGACGGCGCCGAGAACAACGAGCCCTCCTACGTGCAGACTCGTCATGTCGAGGTGGCCAAGTTCTACGCCGAAGATCAGCACACTTCTGTGCCCGATTTCCTGGTGATCTCGAGCAAGGTGCTGGACAAGCTTTCCGACGAGCAGAAGGCCATCCTCACCACTGCCGCCAAGCACTCGGAAACCTACGAACAGGAGCTGTGGGACAAGGAGGTCGCGGCATCTCGCAAGCAGGCGACCGACGCGGGGGCCACCTTCATCCAGGTCGACAAGGAGGCTTTCCGCACTGCGCTGGCCCCCCTGTATGACGATTTCCGCAAGGATCCGATACGCGGTGAGTGGCTCACCAAGATCGAGAATGAAGCCGGTCAGTAATCATGAGGGGAGGGCGACGAGATCGCCCTCCCGGGAGAACCGCAATGCGTCTTGAAAAGTTCAAGCAACCCATCGACAGGTTGCTCGCCGGGTTTACCGTCGCCGTGATGGCCATGCTGGTGGTCTGCGTGGTCTGGCAGGTGTTCAGCCGCTACGTGCTGGCACAGCCGAGCACCATGACCGACGAGATAGCCCGCTTCAGCATGATCTGGGTGGGATTGCTGGGAGCGGCCTACGCCACCGGCAAGCGTCGCCACCTCAGCATCGACCTGTTCGTTTCCGACCTCAAGGGAGGGCGCAAGCTCGCCAACCAGCTGTTCGTGGATCTCTGCGTGCTGCTGTTTTCCAGCGGCGCCATGGTGTGGGGCGGCCTGACCCTGGTGACCAAGGTCTACAGCACCGGCCAGGTCTCCCCGGCCATGCAGTTGCCGATGGCCTATGTCTACGCCGTGCTGCCCCTGAGCGGCCTCATCATCAGTTATTACTGTGTGCTCTTCATGCTGGAGACCCTGCTCGACAGTCTGGCGCCCACCCCCGATCTTGCCCCCTCAGAGGAGAACATCTGATGGATTGGACCATAGCCCTGGTCATGTTCGGCTCCTTCTTCGTGTTGGTGTTCGCGGGCGTGCCCATCTCTTTCTCCATCGGCCTGGCGACCCTGGCCTCCGGCATGATGATGCTGCCGATGGAAACCATCCTTGCGGTGGTCGGCCAGAAGATGGCCACCGGCCTCGACAGCTTCTCCCTGCTGGCGATCCCCTTCTTCATCCTGGCGGGGACCCTGATGAACTGCGGCGGCATCGCCCAGCGGCTCATCAACTTCTCCCAGGTGCTGGTGGGCCGCATGCCGGGCTCGCTCGGCCACGTGAATGTCATGGCCAACATGCTGTTCGGCTCCATCTCGGGGTCGGCGGTGGCAGCCGCGGCCGCGGTGGGTGGCACCATGGCCCCCATGCAGAAGAAGTCCGGCTATGATCCGGCCTATTCGGCGGCCATCAACGTGACCTCCTGCATCACGGGTCTGCTGATCCCGCCCTCCAACGTGCTCATCATCTATGCCCTGACCGCCGGCGGCATCTCGGTGGCCACCCTGTTCATGGCCGGTTACGTCCCCGGCATCCTGATGGGGCTCAGCATCATGGCCGTGGGAGCCATCATCGCCAAGCGCCGTGGCTACCCGGTTGCGGAGCGACCCTCCTTTGCCATGGTGATGCGCGCCTTCTGGGATGCCATCCCCAGCCTGCTGCTGGTGGTGGTGGTCATGGGCGGGATCCTGGGGGGCATCTTCACCGCCACCGAAGCCTCCGCCATCGCCGTGGTCTACACCTTCGTGCTCTCGGTGCTCATCTACCGCGAAGTGAAGTTCAAGGATCTGCCGGCCATCATGCTGGACTCGGTCATCACCACCGCCATCGTGCTGCTGCTGATCGGCATCTCGGTGGGCATGTCCTGGGCCATGACCAATGCGGATATCCCCTACACCATCAGTGACGCCTTGATGAATGTCTCCGATAACCCTCTGGTCATCCTGCTCATCATCAACGTGATCCTGCTCATCGTGGGCGTCTTCATGGACATGACCCCGGCGGTGCTGATCTTCACCCCGATCTTCCTGCCCATCGTCACCGAGCTCGGCATGGATCCGGTCCACTTCGGCATCATGATGATCTTCAACCTCTGCATCGGGCTCTGTACACCGCCGGTGGGCAGTGCGTTGTTTGTGGGGTGTTCGGTCTCGGGGGTCAAGCTGCAGGCCCTGATCCGGCCCATGCTGCCCTTCTTCTTCGTCTTGCTGCTGAGCCTGATGGCGGTGACCTACATACCGTCACTCAGCCTCTTCCTGCCGGGACTGTTTGGCATGCATTGAGTCATGAGAGAGCAAGTGAGCCCAGGGCTCACTTGTTCATTTTCATGTAAATTGGTATAACAAGTTACCGTATCCGGGGGACAGTCCCGGCACTTGAAGAGTATGAGGCTGGGGTGTGAGTGAGATGAATATGGACTTGGTTGAATCAAAGCGTCTCTATCAGAAAGTCGCCGCCGAGCTGAAACAACGCATTGCCAGCCAGCGTTATCAAGTTGGCGAGCGTCTGCCGGCCGAGCGGCTGATTGCCGAGGAGATGGACGTGAGTCGCACCGTGGTGCGCGAAGCCATCATCATGCTGGAAGTGGAAGGGCTGGTGGCGGTGCAGAAAGGGTCCGGGATCCACGTGATCGCCCGGGAGAGCCAGTATGCCGAAGCGATTCCCACCCTGGATGACGCCCTGTTGACGGCGGGCCCCTTCGAGCTGCTGCAAGCCAGGCAACTGCTGGAGAGCAACATCGCCGAGTTTGCCGCGACCCAGGTGACCAAGCAGGACATCATGGAGCTGCTGAAGATCCAGGCCCTGGCCCGCAAGGAGGATCGTGCCCGCGATTCGGAGTGGGACAAGCAGTTCCATATCCAGGTGGCCAAGGCGACCCAGAACTCCGTGCTGGTGATCCTGACCGAGCAGCTCTGGCTGCATCGCGAGCGCAACCCCTACTGGCGCAAGCTCCACGAGCATATCGACGACAAGGCTATCTCCAGCTGGTGCGACGATCACGACCAGATCCTCAAGGCCTTGATGCGCAAGGATCCGCAGGCGGCCAAGCTGGCCATGTGGCAGCACCTGGAGAACACCAAGCAGATGCTCTTCCAGGCCACCATCTTCGATGACGAAATGGAGGATGACCGCTACCTCTTCTCCGAAAATCCCGTCGTTCATCTGACCCAGCATTCCACTGCCAACGGCTAGTGGAAAGTTCTCGGGGGCGAATCCTCGAGGCTGTTTCAACCCCATGGAGGCGCTGGGCTGATGGCGTAGCCCAGAGCTCCCGGGCAAATTGCCGTTCCACTCGCCGGTTTTTGCTGGCCGCATCACCTGGATGCTGGCCCATGTCAAATGCAGTCACGACCCGCAGAGCCTTTGGCCCTTGGTCTGGAGATGCACAGCACTCGCGGGGCGGATACATCCTCTGAAGGCGAGAAAAAGGATACAAAAAGGGCCACTTCTTGCGAAGTGGCCCTTTCCAAACGTTTGGTGGAGTTCTTTATACCTAAGATTTATCGATCGAATGAACGAACTGATTATTTTTAATTAAAACAATCCATTACAAGGAAAGTCTTTTAAACTAGGAATTTTTTTAGGTAAATTTGTTCTGTTTTTCCACGGTCTGTGGACAACCCCCCCCGCATAGGGGATGACTTTTTTCCTGATTTTACATAGTTGGTTTTTGAGTGAACTTCTGATGAGTTGCTCGCTTGTAGCCAACGTTAGGCCGGTCTTACCCTAGATACAGGTCGATTCTCTTTCTAGACCTTCAACGCCCTCAACACCTCCTCCACGGCTGCCAACCGTCCTCGTAAGGACAGAAATTCCTGACTGGTGTGCCTGAGCACACTATTAATGGTTGCCTCTAGCGCGGGGAAATCTGGTCGTAGCTCGTTGTATTCGGCGAACGTGGCCTGGTATTCCTGGAGCTCAAATCGATAAGAACGCGCCCTGGCCTCCAGCCCCCTGAGCCCTTCATTTCTGGCCTCCACGACAGCCTTTTGCTCGACCGGAGTTACCGGAACCTCTGAGCTTGGTAGATCTTCCTGAAAAGTTACCTTATCAAAAAGCGGTGTTTTGACGTAATTTGGGCGAAACCATTTATTGCCCACACTGCGCCTATTCAAAAGACCCATACCGACCAACTTGTTCAGATGGCGGTATATGAGTCCATAGTATTTATGTTTTGATGGGCGCTTGAACTTGTCACCAAATACCGCGATTACGCACTCCTGTGCAGTGAAATCGTTCAGCTGTAACCGAATTAGTGCAGTGTAGAGTACGGTTGGAAGCCACACAGTTTGGGAGCCCATAGGTAACCCTCAGTCTCGAAAGACAACAATTAGTAGGAATCAAAATCAGGGTGAGGATTATAGTCCTCATCATTGGGTCAGACAACCTGAGAAATAATAGTAAGATCCTACGATGTTACTCATTGGCCCCATTGGGGCCATGGTTAAAGGCGGTAATATTTTTCGGGAAATTAATTGTTTGCTTAAATATAAATAGATTTGTAGACTAATTTGTTTATATCTTTCTCTCTATCATATGGGTACAGATCTCGATAAACAGAGGCTGCCAAGTCAGAAACTTCCTTGCTAAGAATCTCAAGAGCATCATCTTTTTCAACATTATTGAAAATAGACTGAACCTCATCTGGAGATTTTAGTGAATCTCTCAGCGTTTTATCATCCTTTAACTTTTGTAGCCAGAGATCAAGCTTGTGAACAAGTAGCAGGGGAAAATATTCAGGACATGTCAGTTGAGCATCCATGTGATACGCAATGCTAGTTAAGTCAAAGCTTGTAAGCTTTTTGGCTACTTTCTTTTTATAATCTGGCATGTCAGCCACAATATTCTTCATCAAACGGACTACCTTTTTAAGGTTCCCTCCATAACTATGGTCTTTGTCATCAACTTTCTTAATATGAAGAAATGGTTTATTTTCGATAAACTCATGCTTTTCTTTATCGTAAATTCTAACGCTGCGATCATACTGTTGACCTGAGCGCTGATAATCATGAGAGTCATGCCAACAGCTTGGCACAATATCAATCTTTCGAGCCAGGCTCCCCCCACTCATTGATATGGATTTCTTATTCGAGCAGTCTACTGTAGCTTGATAGTATCTGCTTGTCAGTTTAACTTCTGATGCCAATCGAATGTCTTTTACTTGATCGAGCATGGGCCTTTTGTCAGGAGCATCAGTATAGTTAGTTGATGGAAGAACTGGTAGTTGGACGAGGATTACATCTTTTTTAAGAATCAACATATCGACATCGGAGTGTCCTTCAATATGAATATCTAAAGCGACAGAACCTTGAAGCCTGAATTCAGTATTAATCCGGTCGGTTTCGAGCATGCTAACCAATGTATTAGCTACACGCTCTCCTTCATCGATTGAAACTTGTGTTGATTTAGAACTCACTGGTGCCATCGCACCAATTACATACTTGATTGCATCACTGTCTTTGACCTTTTCATAATTTTCCTGTGGACGATAATCATATGCAGATGCTAGTCCTGTGTAGCCTTGATCAAGTGCATAACGCTGAGCTGTACCCTGACGCCTTTCCTTCAATTTTTTCAAACGGTCACTAAAGTTGATCATTTTCACCTCGCGTCAGGTACATTTTTCCGAAAGTTCGTCTACCATTACTATTAAAATATGCAGCTTCACCAGAAGTTAGATCCTTATCAAAGATAACTTCACAGTAACCTCTATGTGAGTTCAACTCATGGAACTGAGATGCATCAGGAGAGTTACTATAACTATAATGAAGAACCCAGCCACCACGAGTCCCTGATTTTTTTGCAAGAGTTGCGGTATAGCTTTCGCTGGAGCTTTGTTTGGTTTTTAAGTTTATAGATATCTTTTCCCAAGTCTGCTCAATATCAATTTCAGCTTCCCAGTTATACTTTATAACACCGTCATCTTCGGAGAGCGTTTCACCTCTGACAGACCAAACACCATTTAAATCTGGAATTTTTAACAGTGGTACTTTTTTCCACACATAGTTATTAAAAACCCAATGTAAGGCAAAATATATAGCAGCAGTTGAAACTGTTGCTACAGACATAAAACTGAGACCTTCTACTTGGTGCAACCATAGAATAACGCTTGATATCAAACCAGTAAGGATAACTGACAAAGATCCGAGATATCGACCTACTGTAGCTCTGCTATGACCAAAAACAGCGTAATCATGCATATGCCCATCCTTTCATGCGTATTAGCATAACCCTGCTATTCATCGCTCTTTATTGGCTTGTGCCAAGATGCTGGCAGCCAGGGTCTTTGACGTTTCGCTGTACTTGCTGCTTTGTAGCACCATGGAGGCAAATGTCTCCATTTCAGCCCCAGTTTGCTTCCCAGCCCTAGCCTGAGACAGCGCGGAAGCCGCAAGGGAGCGCGCAGTGGCAGAGGAGGTTATATCGTTGAGCACTTGCCCAGCAAGTGTTGCGACTCTATCGGAAGTAGTTTTGCTGTTCGTTGTCATAACTATATCCTGTGTTTGATTCTTGAGATTGGCACTAGATGTGGTGCTGTATGTTTACACAGCACAAACATATCCGATCCGATTGAGGCGATCAAGGAAAACGATTGATGCATCAGTAAGGTTGTTTTTCGAACTGATTGGGGAGCACAGCTACAGCCAGTCAACCCTCTGATTTTTATGATTTTTATTACCATCATCCTCAAGCGGGAGTGTGTGATAACGTAATGTTCATGTATGGTGCAGTAAGCGCCATAGCTTCAACGACTAGGCGTTGAGACAGGCTCCCGCTAATGCAGGGACAGTTCTATTGCATTTATGGCACTTGGGCTTGGTTAGCGAGCATTCGCTCAGAACTGAAAGTGATCAATAACGGTGGATTAGCAATGGGTGGACACTACATCAACCTTTTCATGTGGGGATATCAAAGCCACTATCGGATTCAAATTCAGAGGTTAGCTCGCGATGTGCTTAAAAGACTGGGGGCTCCTTCAGAAGCGGAAGTTATTCTAGTTGGTGCTCGAAGCCCAAATAGCGATAACCGGAATCCAGTGTGCATCGAACCAGAAGATGGAAAATGGAAGCTGTCATTATTTGATGGCCTAATTGATTCTATTGAATTTACTTATAACAACCATGAAATGCAGAGTTTGTGTTTTGGTGATGCTCCAAGTATGCGTGATAAGCCGGAGTGGATGCGCCAAGATTCAGTGCGCACATCGGTAGAACTGGCATTAAAAAAATTTGATGAAGAACATCATTTAACTTCGTTCTGTGGAGCAGTTAGGCGCATCGATGACCACTATGTAACTCCTGTTATACAGATCCCAAATAGCCTGTTCTTGCAGTATCCCCCGTTAGATCATCAGCCACTCAGAAAAGGCAATAATCAAAATGGATATCGTAGTCTCATCCATTCAGCTATGGCGGCTGTTCTACATGAGGCAACGGAGGGATTAAACAAGCCTGAACCTGGACGTTTTTCACATCGTGGTATGAGAGAGGCAGAAGAGATCGTCCGTATTGCTGCGAAAAATTTCATGCACACCCCAGGGTTATCAATCGAACGACAGTACATACATGACGATCTGTTTGCTACGTTGAATCTTGTTTCTTCCTTAATGTATGAAGGCTCGAAGGGAATTGGGCATCTTATCCTTGTTGACCCCAAGAATGATGTAGTCGAATTTATGGTTAAGTTTGCTGAGCCTGTGACACTTCGTGAACCAAGGTGGGTTAGGAAAGTTTTACAGATGGCAACTACAGGCATTGGCATTATTGCAGACAGCCAGCGTATCTATGGACTGGGGAGGCTTAAGGAGTGGCATGATCCCCGTAACCAAGATGCATTTTTAGTCGTTTTTATCGACCATTATCACTGGGAGTTGCGTTGTGGCAATCAAGCATTACTTCGTAGTCATTATGCTGAACCTAAATTACCTCAAGAACCTTTTGATAAGGCAGCGTTCCTTGCGAATTATGCTCGACTCTTTCCAGAGACATCACATGAAAATGGATTAAACCTGTGGCGCCTGATGATGGCTCAAGTTAGCCAAGAACACGGGAGCATGATTGTTGTTGCCGAAGACGCGGCTAGTGAAGCTCGTCGTCTTAGCAAGCAAGGTACATGTATCGAGCCAACACTTCTTTCTGAAACATTACTCCGAAGTGTCAGTGGCATCGATGGAACCATAATTCTAGATCCTGCGGGCTTCTGTCATGCTATCGGGATCATTCTTGATGGCGAGGCGACCGAACAATGTACGCCATCAAGAGGCTCTCGCTACAACTCTGGAGTACGCTATGTTCACAAAGGAAGTCATCGAAGACTCGCTATTGTCGTGTCTGATGACCGGACTATTGATATCATCCCTATGCTCAGGCCATTGGTAAGTCGTAGCATGATTGAACAGCATGTAACTCGGTTAGAAAATGCAACTATCGAAAATTTTCATGATCCTAGAAATTGGTTAGATAAACATCGCTTCTATTTAAGTTTAGACCAATGCTCTAGAGTAAACAATTCACTTGAACGACTGGATAATTTCCCGAAAGAATTTGGCCGTCTTTATTTTTCCACAGAGAGATTTGAAGTCCATCCCGAAATGAATGAAAGCTATTTAACTGATTTATAGCGAGAGGATGGTATTCTGTACATCATATATTGACACTATTATGTGTACCGCTAGGTATATGAACGAGCAGCGGTGAGGGAAACTACATGACCTAAAAATCACAGACACCTATGGTCATGCAGTTAAAATCGGCTGATATATAGAAGGGATGATATTAGTGGGACAAATCGGAGCTCCCCAAAGCCCTCATCACCTCCTCCACGGCAGCCAACCTGCCACGTAGGTCACTATATTCCTTACATCTATCGCTGAGAGCATTCTCAATAGCCATATCCAGAGCCGGGTAGTCTGCTTGCAGCTTATTGTATTCAGCAATTGCAGCCTGGCACTCCTGAATTTCGATGCGGTAGATATTGGCCTTCGTTTTTAACTCATCTAAGAGAGCATCATTCGCCCCCCCTTTGTGTTCCTGAACCTTCTTAATCTTCTTAACCTCTAGGTCACTCGGTTCTTCTTGAAAGTTCACCTCATCAAACTGGGGGGTTTTCACAAAGCTTGGATACAATCGCACATCATCAACATTTCTCCGCTCCAGGAAACCCGCGTCAACCAGCTTCATCAGATTACGATAAACGAGGCCGTATCGCCTCTTATGGGCCTGATTGTACTCTGAGTCACCAAAGACTGCGTTCAAGCACTCCGTTGTAGTGAAATCGTCCATCTGCAATCGAATGAGTGCGGTGTAGAGCGCGGTTGGTAACCACACAGTCTGGGAGCTCATAAGCGATCCTCGGTCTCGAACGAAAATGTTTAGTGGAAATCTAAACTCGATTGCGGATTATAATCCGTGGTCGTTAGCCAGACAACCAGAGATAGTGCTCGCCAGCGAGAGGCGAGACATGCAAGAGCTAGCAAAAAAATTTGGTGATGCTGTACGTGATAGACGGCTTCAATTGGGCGTATCGCAAGATGCACTCGCATATGCGGCCGAAATTGATAGAAGCTACGTAGGACGAATTGAGCGTGGTGAGGTCAATGTCACCCTGGAAAAGGCTTATCGTCTTGCCAGGGTTATGGGGTGTGACATTCGCGATTTGCTGCCATAGATATATTTGCCAAATAATTATCTCTTAACCCAGATAAAACTAAATTTCCCTATAATTATTCACAGTGATGGCATAGCGAGTACCATCAGGCATATGAATGAGCAGACCTAAGGGCATCTGCGTGTGCGTGGCTTCATGCAGCGCAAGCTGCAAGCTCACAAGAACCATTCGAAACGAAAACGAGCTCCCGCCTTGTCTATCTACTGGTTGCTGTAGCGCCACACAGCAGCAATAAATCCAGTTTTTCATTAGCTCCGGTCTGAGATTTTCAGCCTGGATCTCCATCCTCATTACCAGCTCTGCTGGTCTGCTGCATGTGTTATATTCGGCTCAAACATTAAGCCGAATGATGGGCTGGGTCGGCTCATTATTGAGACCCTAGCACGTTGGATGAGGAAATAATGGAACCATTTTGGATTTGGCAACAAGCCGACTGGCCCAATTTTCATTGGCGGGATAGCGAGATATTGCCCAGATTACGGCAGGTGCAACGCAGGTTGGGAATTCTAATCGGTAGTCATTCCAGGTTGGGGAACCCCGACCAAACGTTGGACACGTTATTGGCTAACATCATCGCCTCGTCCGCTATCGAAGGCGAACGTCTCAATGCCCAATCCGTGCGTTCTTCCCTGGCTAGGCGGTTAGGGGGATCAGAAACTCAGTCCTATCCCGTGTCAGATCGCTCAGAGGGGCTCGCGGCAATGATGCTGGATGCCATCGACAACCATGAACAACCACTGACAATTGAACGACTTTACCAATGGCATCGTTGGCTGTTCCCCGCCAACGAATGGTCGGTGCAGCGACTGAACGTAGGGCAGTTGCGAGGAGATGAGCCGATGCTGGTTGTCTCTGGGCGTGTTGATCGCCCTACCGTGCATTTTGAGGCTCCACCCAGAGCAGCTCTGGACGATCAACTGGCCGCGTTTATCTTCTGGTTTAACCAGACTCGGCATGATCCAACGATAGATCCCCTTCTTCGTGCGGCGATCTGTCATTTCTGGTTCGTGACCCTGCATCCCGTTGATGATGGCAATGGGCGGCTCACGCGGGCATTGACCGATCTCGCGCTGTCACAGGCTGACAGCCAGGGCATCCGTTTGTATGCCATGTCAGTCGCTATTCTAGAATGGCGGGCTGACTACTATCGGGCACTGGAGTCAACACAGAAGGGCACGCTGGATATCACATCCTGGCTTTGTTGGTTCCTCGACACACTGGATTACGCCATAGAGCTGGCATTACAGGTTATTGCTCGTTCTCTTGCCAAGGCTCATTTTTGGTTGCGGCACTGTCATGACAGTCTGAGTCCAGAGCAAACCAAAGTGCTGAATCGTTTACTGGATGGCGGCGAACAGGGTTTTGAAAATGGCATCAGTGCCAGTCAATATCAAAAAGTCGCCGGAGTCAGCAAGGCGACTGCCACACGCCATCTGGCTGAACTGGTGGAGAGGGGATGCATTGAGAAATTACCTGGTGGCGGACGCAATACACGCTATCAGATCTGCTTGCACACCGAGGGAGTTTGAAAAAGCATCGCCATGGGGCGTTAATTTCATCTGGTAGATGAGAGCTGCGATTGGTGTACAAATGACGCTATTTAGTTAAATGTTGACGCCATGATGTGTGCCGTCAGGCATATGAACGAATAGACTTAACCGACAGTCATGGCTCTCAACTAATCTTTTGAGTGATAACAAACTATCGAGAACATCGGGATCTATTGCAGGAACATCACCAGGCCCGAGATTTGAAAGCAGTTTGGTCACACTGAGACGTACCAGTTGCTCTTCGGCCAGCGCCTTGGCTCTCTGGACAACCTCGGGTGATTCGGATGAAATCATATCCTCCAATGTCCTCCCCATACGGTGCTCCTACTACAGATAGAATTAAAGGCCCACGCCGAGCAGGCATGGGCTCTCAGCATTAGATCAAGAAGTCATCCAGTGCTTTTCCAGCCGCAACAGCGTCTGCAATGGCCTTGGGCATGCGCCCCTGGCCAGTCCATGTCTTCTCCTGACCGCCTTCGGTGTACTTGTATTTTGCAGGACGGGGAGCGCGTTTGGCTTTGTTGGCTGAACCATCAGCTTTCGCTGGAGCCGCAGTGCCAACCAGCTCACTCGGATCTATGCCCGCTTGTTTCAGCAGCTCGGTAAACTCAGCCAGTTTTTGCAGGCGTTCAGCTGACTCTTCTCTCAATTTGCTCTCTTGCTGCTCACGTTCGGCATAGATTTCGTCAAATTTGTCTTTAGCCTCGACCAACTGCTCATAAGACAACTCACGCAGTACAGCTCGCAGACTACGAATATTCATCAGTGTTTTCAAAAAATCGTTCATTGATAGCCTCATGTATCACATTTTTATATCATGAAAATTATCTCTCAATCTCAGCATCAGCTCCACTGTTTTTTGCACCAAGATAGTTTGGAAATAGCATCATTCAAAAATCGTGAGCTAAATTGCGCTTGAATCTATTTAATAGCCTAGCTCCAATCTGCTATGAAACTATGTAGCCAAAAATTAAATCTAGGTGGTAGTGAGCGTTGAGACCATCTCACCAGATGAGCCGATGAAGGATCTTGTTCGGCTCACGAAATGAGCCGATTGAAAAGTATCATTGGCTCACAGAATGAGTCGATGATAAGAGATTTTTATCTCCACACAAACTAGAGTATGGGAGCATATTACTCATATTATTTCCCTATTAGAATAATCACGCCCAAATGTGTCTGGGTTTGCAGCCTCATAGTCATCGTCAAACATATGTTCCCCGCGATGCATCTCCCTCACTGTTGCGAGTGTACCGAAAAAGCACATTTCACACAGATGCACCTTATAACGTTCACCATCGTGACGGGAACCATAGCCAAAATCCGCCGATAACGAGCCGTATTGATTGGTTCCAAAATTCGTTTTTGTACTACGACCACAGACATCACAGAGAATGTCAACGACCTGCTCTGTTGGCACAATTTCTTTTACGAGCATGCTACGCTCCTAATCTGATGAGAATAGGAGTTATCATACGCGGACACACTATATATATTGCAACTTGTTTTGGTTACTTTCTGGTATCCATGCGAATGAGAGCTTTCACTTCGACAACAGTGGCGCCGATAGGAACACCTATCGAACTCAATAACTCGCCATTTTCAGTTCTGGTAACCTCGGGATCACCCTTATACCAACACCATTCTCGGCCAGTTTTTGTGTCGGCTGCCTCTAAGATGCCACAACGATAATCAAAATTGATGGTCACTGAATGTTCTCTCGGCTAGCTAGTGGTTATAGCATAGTAAATATATGAGAATTCAAGTCTCATAAAGACCCCAGATAGAATTATGCACAGAGATTCACGAAAAAGTTGGTATTGCCCGAATGGGGCGCTTCAACCTCTGTATCCTGTGCCTCATCCAACAAAGTCCTCAGACCCATCGCCATCGCCACATGGAACAGATAGGATAAGGTAATCTGGTATCGTAGGTTCAGGGGAGATTTCATCATGTCCTATGCGAGTTATCATCCAGGTAAGGCTACGGCCTCTACTAAGACAATATTTGACTCTCTTGGCATACCGAGTGACCCGTTGGGGGCACATCTATGGATCGTGGCTGGCGTAGCTCCTGGCATCATTCATCGACTAGCTGAATTGATGAACACAGACTCAGGTTTGATATGCCGCTTAGCAGGCATTAGCCGGAGCACTGTTGCTCGCAAGCTGAGGATTGAGGCTCCCCTATCAATCTCGCAGGGCACCAGGGTATACGGCGTTGTACAGGCCCTAGATGCGGTGCTCTCCCTCCATGAGCACGACACCACCAGAGCGATTTCATGGTTAAGCCGCCCAGCCTGGGGCTTAGGTGGCATAGCTCCAGCTGAGGTATTGACGACACAAATGGGGGTTCTGGCTGTTGTCGATCTGGTGGGACGGATTGAATATGGGGTGTGCCAATAACAATAAATTGAAACACCTTGATAGCGAAAAACCACCAACAATCGTTTAAAAAAACAGCAAAACAATGAATTTTTAACTTTTTTTCATTTGTACCACTTGAAAAATTCGAAAAACTGTCCATTTACTAATTATGAGAGCAAAAAAATTTTTTCCGACATTCCGCTGCTATGCAGCGAAGATAAACCAGTCTTTCACCCCCCTTATATCCATGCTCTTAGACGCTAAAAGCAGCTATCCCTTATATCATACTAAAAAATACTGATTTAGATCATTAACTTGAATAATAGAGCAAGGTTTACAAATCGACTTTATATACACGCAAGATGACAAAATAACCTTTACCAAAAAATATTAACACCATATCAAAATGACAAAGTGGCAATATAAGGGGATGAAAGATGCGATGTTTCCTAAATCAGCTATCAAGTTACGACTTCCTCAGCCCCAAGTGACTGCTACACTCGGTACTTCCTGACAGGAAGTCTAAAGATGCTCAGTTTGTTTATCTCGCGCACATACTCCATCGCCCTACCTGGCCGTTGTCGATACGCGGGCAGGTTGTGCCTGACAGCAACTGTTTGAACCGATACATTTCCGTTTATGCTAGTGAACAACGGTGATACCCAGGCATTTTCTTCCAGTGTGCGCGTCCTTCCTTGCGCATCACCAGCGCGACCTCATTTCTTGGTGCCCCTTTTTCCATGGCCCCTGTTGCAAGGCAGGATACAGGCCGTCACTCCTTTGTGCGCTATCAGCTGATGGCTGGCTTTGCTCTCATAGACAGCATCAGCATAATGCGCCGTAGTGTATTGAGCAGTGTTGGCAGCGCCTCAGCACCATGAATATTTTCCAACGACACTTCCGCTGCCACGACCTCGTGAGTCGCTAGGTCAACCGCGAGATACAACTTACGCCAGACGCAACCTTTCTCGGCACCGTGTTTTCTTACCTTCCACTCACCCTTTCCAAACACCTTCAGGCCGGTCGAGTCGATAACCAAGTCGGTGATACCCCTTTTGTGGGCTGCTGATCGATAAACTTCATTGTGCGGGCACACGGCAGCACATTCATAAGATAAAACAGGGAGTCGCATAGTCTCTGAGTGGTTCGCAGGGTAAGGCTGCAAATCCCCTTGAACATCGAAAGGTACAGGTAGTCTGGTCGGTGTATAGCTGACTGCGGCCCTATAACCCATCACAGCCATGGTGGAACCAGTTGCTTATGGCATCGGCATCAATACAGAAGATGAGTGAGACACGATTAATCAGAGACCTGCTATATTGAAGCCAATTTCAGTGATGGAATGAAGTAACTTGCCCATGATGCTGGCTGGAAGGGGATGGTGGTGATCAGATTACCGACTTCTCAGTTCGTTCCACTCAAGAAGCATCGATTTGTGAAATAAAGCGGATGAAAGAACAAATGGAGCAATTCGCACGTATAGTGCGGGTTATTTAAACAATGGTCTTTATAAAACTTAAATCCACATTAAAAACTACAGCCCTATAGGTCGCTATATTTTCTGAATGAGTTTATAGCTATACACTAATAGTAACAAGTGCTAAAAACCTTCCGAAAAAAATAAATAAGAGAAATGAATTTCCAGGTTAAATAAAAGGCATCAGTGCAAAACTGATGCCTATTGAAAAATAGATTACACACAACTACCTTAAATTAACTAAACCATTATCAATATCAATTATTTCTTTTTTACCTAAAGACCCTGAATTTAATTTCAATGTGGCAACGTTGACTATGTAACTATATCTAGAAATAGCTAACTTTGTCTTTGCATCATACAATTTTCTATTAGCATCCAATACATCAATGATAGTCCTAGTGCCAACCTCATATCCTGCCTCGGTCGCTTTTAAAGCACTTTCAGCAGAAACTACAGCTTGTTGGTATGCTCGAACGGATCCTATGCTTGCATTAACATTGTTATATGAAGACTTAACTGCACTCATGACCGAGCGATAACTTTTCTCCAGCTGCTCACTGGCAGCAACATAGTCAAAAGAAGATTGTTTGACTTGTGATGCTGTTGCACCACCTGTATATAGTGGCAATGAAAATTTAATACCAATGTCGCCTTGATTGGAATAACCGTCCGTATTAACTGTATTATCTTTGTAGTTATTATAAGTTGAAGATAACCCCATAGTAAGATCAACTAATGGCTTATGTCCTGACTTAGATAAATCGATCTGCATCTTCGCAAGTTCTTTTTTAATCCGAGCCTGATGTAATGCCAAATTTTTTTCAATTGCTGCATCAGTCCACTTATCAATTTTCCATAAAGTTTTTTGAGGACTGAAACGCTCTGTATCAAGCTTATTAAGCTTTCTATGCTCAAGACCAGTTAACTCACGTAGAGCCTCATAGCTATTTTCAAGCGTGTTCTCTGCATAGATCTCATCGGCAAAAGACTGATCGAAGGCGGCCTCTGCCTCATGTACATCAGTAATCGCGGCCAAACCTACCTCAAAACGCTGCTGGGTTTGAGCAAGCTGCCTCTGAATTGCCTTTTTCGTTGCCTGAGAATAAATCAGCAAATCTTCAGCCTGGAGAACATTAAAATATGTCTGTATTGTACGAAGCACTAAGTTTTGATGCTCAAGAACATAAGAAACATCTGATAGTGTCGCATTCTTCGCAGCTAAATCAAGATTAATCCAATTAGCACTGTTGTAGAGAGATTGCTCTAGATTGATTGCACTATTCGTTGCGCTCCCAGTTTGCATATCCAGATTATCGTCAACATAGTTAGCACTAAGACCAAGATTTATCTTTGGTAGAAATGATGCTTGCTCTTCATTGATTTTTTCGAATGATTGGTCACGCATTGCCTTTGACTCAAGAAGTTGCGGATCCTTTTGCTTCGCCAAGTTATAAATATCTAGCAAGCCCTCCGCATGCGTGTAACTACTAAGAAGAGCGAGTATAGGTAAAAACATTTTGTTCATCATGATAGATACCAACAGATTGTAAATAAAGAAAACGAAAGTAGCGGATGCATATTCATATAATGCATCCGCCTGTGCACCAACCGTTATTCAGGCATATCAACACCTTTAAGATATATTCAAAATATGGAAAACCAGGTGGTGTAAAATCATCTCTCATACCCCAATAGGGTGAATCATACATACTTGCCCTCTTAAAGATCTATATCCTTACGGTAATGTAATCTTGCTGACAGCAGCATGTAATGTTGATTGTATATAGTGATTAGCGATAGCCGTGCAATAACAACGAAATGAGGTAATCCAATGAAAATCAAGACCATCTTAGCTGCGCTCACCATGTTGATTAGTAGTTCAGCGGCTTTCGCTAATGCCCCAATGCCTTTCGATCTTAGAGCAGGGCATGGAGTAGTCTATGTAGAATGGAAAATATCTGCATTGCCTACTGACTCCGTGGACGTATCCACCCCCGATGGCACGAAACTGGGCGTTGTGAAGGCTCTCCCTGGTAAGACCAAGCAGTTAACACTTCCTTCTGATAAAAATATTACAGAAGTTATCGTAGACTATAAAGGAACCATTCATAACGTCTCTCTCCCGCATGGTATGGGAAGCGGTAGTAACCGTTAAGATCTTCCACATGTAAAAAACGGCCAGCTTATGCTGGCCGTTTTTTAAACATTAAAAATAATCATTCTAGATTTTATAATTTCGATATAACCTTCATTGAAACTCTTGATGCAGCTGGATTTTTTTTATTTTTTAGTGTATGTAGTAGCATAGACTACTGACTATCTTAATACTGCATATTGGAGAACATAATGAATATTTTAGTTGTTGAAGATGAGCCAAAGATAGGTGAGTATTTAAAGAAAGGACTCACTGAGTCAGGCTACATTGTTACTCTCGCCACAAATGGAATTGATGGTCGCTTTTATATACTTAGCCATGAATTTGACTTAATAATACTAGATATTATGTTACCTGGGATTAACGGATGGCAGCTTCTTGAGGAAATTAGAAATATAAACATTCAAGTACCTGTCATGTTCCTGACGGCAAAAGATGGTGTCGGAGATAGAGTAAAGGGGCTAGAGTCTGGAGCTGATGATTATCTTTCAAAACCATTTGCATTCACTGAACTACTAGCCAGAATAAAAAACCTTCTTAGGCGATCCAAAGACAATCATATTGAAGAGGTTATATCAATTTCAGATTTGATTATAAACATCAAATCAAGAACAGTTAAGCGGTCGGGTAAAAAACTACATCTCACCCCTAAAGAATATCTATTACTTGAGTTATTAGCTCGGCGGCATGGTGAGGTATTACCTCGCTCATTAATTGCCTCTTTGGTATGGGATATGAATTTTGACAGCGATACAAATGTAATAGATGTTGCAATCAGAAGATTAAGAGCCAAGGTTGATGATGATTATCAAATAAAATTAATTCATACTATTCGAGGAATGGGATATAAATTAGAAGGTGCTGGCGATGAAGAGTAACATGCCTATAACTATACGTGCTATGCTTTTTGTTTCTGTCGCCATAACGATCAGTATGATTTCCTTGTTATTTTTGGTAGAGACATCTATCAAAAATCATTTCTTAGACCTTGATAATGAAACGATAGATAACAAAACGATTATTATCGAGCAGTTTTCAAAGCGCATAGATGCAGTTCAAAGAATTATCAATTGGGATACAATCAATCCTGACTCTAATTTTTATATCGAGATATTAAAAGATGGTAAAAAAATATATAGGAGTGAACGAGACAGCTTTAATTTGAGAAAGTTCAGCAATACACTAATTCATGTATCTGAAACTGACACTTCCGCTCCACATAAATATCTCAGTAAAAACATTAATTTTAAAAAAAATGATAACTCCTATTCAGTCGTGTTCTATTTAGACTCAAGTGTTCACTCTCATTTTTTGTCTGACTTTAGGATGCAGCTATTAATCATAGTCTTTGGTGTTTGGGCGATCATAATATTGTCTACATACTTGGGTATAAGGCAAGGCCACAAACCTATTTATATATTAAGCAAACATATGTCGACTATTCAGGCTGAACAGTTGAACTCAACATTAGAACCCAACCAATATCCGAGAGAGTTAAGGGAGTTGGTTGACTCATTCAATACCATGCTATCTAAACTAAACAATAGTTTCGTTAAGTTATCTGATTTTTCAGATGATGTAGCGCATGAACTAAGAACCCCATTAACCAATATAATCATGCAGGCTCAAGTTGGGTTAAATCAAGACAGGAGCATCTCCGAATATAAAGAGTTCCTATATTCAATTCTGGAAGAGCTTGAGCGTTTGGCAAAGATGGTTAGCGATATGCTGTGGATTGCCAGGTCAGACAAAGGTTTGATTTCTGCAAATAAAGAATTTTTAGATTCAGAGAATGAACTTTCTTCTATTTTAGATTTCTTTATGTATTTAGCAGAAGAAAAAAGCCTTACGTTTAACGTTGCAAATACTAATAAGCTTATATTTGCTGACAAAATAATGTTTCGTCGTTCGATATCCAATCTGATATCTAACGCAATAAAATACTCAGAGAGCAACTCTGCCATTAGCATCTCAATATCAAACGATGAAGGAAATAATTCTATCATTGAAATAAAGAACAAATGCAAAGATATATCTTACGATGAATCCTTGAGAATGTTTGATCGATTTTATAGGGCAGATTTATCAAGATCTAGCAATAACGATAGTGTCGGGTTGGGTCTATCGATTGTTAAATCGATAACCGAAGTTAATGGAGGGAAGGCATGGAACAAATTAAGTGGTGATTATATTTCATTTTATATATTATTCCCAGCCAAATAGCTTTTAGCTATTTAACGTAGGACGACACTAGCATTATTAAAGAGCATGGTTGCCAAAATCAGCCAGTAAGTCATGACTTCCCCAGCCCCAAGTGACAGCTACGCACGGGGCTTCCTTACAGGCAGGCAATGCGCAGGTGGCGGGGGAAATCCTAGCAGGGGTAAAGGTCATGAACAGGATAATGGGCTTAAGTATGCCCGTTTGGCAGTAAGTCAGTTGGGTAAGGAAAACGATCAGGGAGCAAGCAGCCTTGTTTTAAAATTAACTAGCAAGGCCACTTGGTCGTGGAATGTCGATAGGTGACATTTAGACTCATCTGCGGACATATAACCTCCGCAGATAGGATCAAGCATTCGTGACCTTCATACCACGGAGTCTCAGCGCGTTCAAAATTACCGAGACTGAACTTAAGCTCATAGCTAACGCCGCGACCATTGGTGATAACAGGAATCCCGTAGACGCATAGAATACACCTGCGGCAAGCGGTATACCAAAAACATTATATATGAAAGCGAACGCTAGATTTTGTTTCATATTTTTTATCGTTATGTTTGATAATGTTCTGGCTAATGCAATCCCTCGTAAATCACCTTTGACTAAAGTAACGGAGGCGCTACTAATTGCCACATCAGTACCTGTTCCCATAGCGACACCAACATCAGATCTTGCTAATGCAGGGGCATCGTTAATACCATCTCCCGCCATCGCCACAATATGCCCCATCTGTTGAAACTTGGTGACTAGAGCCAATTTCTCTGAAGGTTTAACATCGCCATATATTTCGCTAATGAAGGTGCGAATAAGTCATATGGCACGAGAGCATTTACTGGTAACCCATTGATATTAAATGACTAAAATTTTCATTTTTTGTTCTTGGGATACTT
>NZ_JBFOCW010000044.1:0-1159 GCF_040908005.1 Aeromonas sp. s1(2024)
GTATGGAGATGGTATTCACCTGACAGTTGCCCACAAAAGGGAGTGGTCATACGGCTTCAAACCGGATAACAAAACGGTACCCCTACCGTGTTATCTGGAGTCACCGTATGACCACCAACGAGAAAGTAGCACGTCGTAAACTCAGCTTGCTAGAGCTCGCCAAAGAGCTCAATAACGTCAGCAAAGCCTGCAAGCTCATCGGCTACAGCCGTCAGCAGTTCTACGAAATTCGCCGTAACTACCAGACCTATGGCGCCGAGGGATTGCTCGACAAATTGCCCGGGTGTAAAGGGGCTCATCCCAATCGGGTCGCTCCTGAGATTGAACAGGCCATCCTCGATTACTCCCTCACCAGACCCACTCATGGCCCGCTGCGGGTCGCCCAAGAACTGGCTCTGCAAGGCATCAATGTCAGTGCGGGTGGTGTGCGTGGCGTGTGGCAACGTCACGACTTGCTCTCCAAACACGACCGCTTGTTGCGCCTCGAGAAAACCCACCGGGAGCAGACCATTGAGCTCAATGACGAGCAGATCCGCCTGTTAGAACGCTTCAGCCCCGAGTTTCGCGAACGCCAGATTGAGGTCCACTACACCGGAGAACTGGTGGCGGTTGACACCTTCTTCGTCGGCGCGCTCAAGGGGGTTGGCAAGGTGTATCTGCAAACCGTGCTGGACTGCTACAGTCGCCATGCCTGGGGACGGCTCTACACCAGCAAGCTGCCGGTGACCTCGGTTCATGTGCTCAATGAAACGGTACTGCCGTTCTTCGAAGCCCATGAGGCTCGGGTCTATACCATCCTGTCAGATAACGGGCGCGAGTTCTGTGGGCGCCCAGACCATCATCCCTACGAGCTGTTTCTGCAACTGGAGGGAATTGAACACCGGACAACCAAGGTACGCAGGCCGCAGAGCAACGGTTTTATCGAGCGACTGCATCGCACACTGCTGGATGAACACTTCCGTATCAAGGGGAGAACGACCTGGTATGAGTCGGTAGAACAGATGCAGACAGACCTGGATAGCTACCTGGAACACTACAACACCCAGCGGCCACATCAGGGCAGGATGATGGAGGGTCAGACCCCCTACAGCATGTTCAAGAAGGGTCTGAAATTGATACCGAAGGAAGTGCGCACTAAAGTAGCGTAAACAAGACACCG
>NZ_JBFOCW010000045.1:0-35658 GCF_040908005.1 Aeromonas sp. s1(2024)
GGAGGGGTTCCCGAGCGGCCAAAGGGATCAGACTGTAAATCTGACGGCTCTGCCTTCGAAGGTTCGAATCCTTCTCCCTCCACCATTCAAGTGCGTCAAGTAAGTAAAAATCAGGAAAATACCCCGTGGAGGGGTTCCCGAGCGGCCAAAGGGATCAGACTGTAAATCTGACGGCTCTGCCTTCGAAGGTTCGAATCCTTCTCCCTCCACCATCCTTCAGACAACCCGGCCTCGCGCCGGGTTTTCGCTTTTCTGAATAGAATCCATATGGCGCTGTCAGATCTGACAATTGCCCTCCCCGCACTTTTTAGAAACAGTGGAGCCTCATGTCGCAAGGAGTGCACACAGATGTTTGAAATCTGGGATGAAACGGGTCGCGAGCACGGGCTGACACTGGCCGAGCTGCAACTGCGGCTGCGGGATTACCAGGGAGACGTGATGGTGCGCTACCTCAACCGCCTCGGCCTGCCGAGCACCCTCTTCCTGACCATCCGCCAGGGATGTGCCTATCAGCGCTTCAAGGCGGGTTCCCCCATGCTCGACTGGTCCTGGCTTGCCCAGGCCATGCACGCAGCCCCCCTGGCTGGCGCCGCACCTGCACAGGGCCATGCCCTTCCCTGACCCCCTCCTTCCTGCCCACGCCCAAGCAGGGCCCATTATCAGACTCTTCCTACAGCCTCCCTTTAGACCCTCCCTGTATGATGCGTAACCATGTTCCCGTCAGGTGAAGGCCATGTTTGCGTTCAAAGAAGAGTATCCCGTGAGTGCCATGGTCAGCATGGCGGATATCGTCGTCCCCTTTTATCAGCCCATCATCGGCCAGGATCGTCAGGTCAAGGGGTATGAGGTGCTGGCCAGGCGTTGGGATGCCGGCAGCCAGGGTTATCAGAGCATCGATTTTGCCGCCCTCGGCGAAGATGACGCTCTGCACCTGGATATCGTCATGCTAAGGGCCATCATGCGCGATCTGCCCGTGCTCGCCCAAAAAGGCCCCTATGCACTCTCCATCAACCTCAATCCGGCGCTCTCCAGCCCCACCTACCGCAATCTGCTGTTGCTGGTGCTGCTCCAGGCCCGCAAGCTGGGGATCGACATCTGGTTCGAGGTGCTGGAGCACGTCAGGATCAAACACCAGCACAGGGAGATGATCGAGGTGTTGCGAGCCCATGGCGCCCACATCGCCTGTGACGACTTCGGCTCCCTGGCATGCAACTTCCAGCGCCTGATGATGCTCCCCTACGAGATCGTGAAACTTGATCGCTCCCTGCTGCTCCAGGCTTTACGCAGCACCCATGCCCTCAACATGCTGACGGGGCTGGTGAAATACCTGCAACGACTCGGCATGGCCGTGGTGTGCGAGGGAGTGGAGACCCAGGCCCATATCGAGGTGGCGAACCGGCTGGGCTGCGACTACCAGCAGGGCTACGCCTACGCCATTCCCTCCCCTCTCTCCCGCTGGGCCTGAGCCGAGCGCTTGCGTGTCACGGGGGAAACCCGGGCACCTTTCCCATGAAATCCGGCAAGGTGCTGCCATTTTCCTGCCAAAGATGGCAGGCTGTCCCGGCCACACTGACGCCGAGGCCCGCCATGGTTCGCTTTGCCACCTTCAATCTCGCCTTCGATCGCACCGCACCCGGCATGCTGGGGGAAGAGCTCGCCCTGACCCGCACCGAGCAGGATACCCTGCTGGCCCGCCTCACCGACGGCACCTTGAGCGGCGCCGAGAAGACCAAGGCCCTCGACGTGCAGCAGATCCGCAACATCGCCGAAATCATCCAGCGCACCCGGCCGGACGTGTTGCTGCTGAACGAATTCGACAATGACGGCAAGGGCAGCGACACCAAGGACCTCAAAGCCTTCAACGACAACTACCTGGCCCATGCCCAGCACGACGAGGTGACCGCCATCAGCTACCCGGTGCTGCAGAACTTCGCCACCAACACCGGCCTGATGAGCGGCCATGACCTCAACCTGGACGGCAAGGTCAACAACGGGCCGGACGACGCCTGGGGCTTTGGCAACTACCACGGCCAGTACGCCTTCGCCGTGATGTCCCAGTACCCCATCGATACCAGGCAGATCCGCACCTTCCAGACATTCAAGTGGAAGGAGATGCCGGGCGAAGCGAACCCCGTCATCGACGACTGCAACAATGCCAAGGCGCCGATCCCGGCCAGCCGCCAGTGTGGCGATGCTTGGTATGACGACGCAGCCTGGCAGGCGCTCCCACTCTCCTCCAAGAACCACGCCGACGTGCCGGTGCGCATCAAGCGCGGCAACAAGGAGGAGGTGATCCACTTCCTTATCTCCCACCCGACCCCACCCATCTTCGGCAACGCGGCGCGCCACAACGTCAAGCGCAACCGTGCGGAGATAGCCTTCTGGCAGGACTATGTGGCAGGGGCAGGGGCAGGCTACATGGTGGATGACGCCGGCAAGGCTGGTGGCTTGGCCGAGGGCGCCAGGTTCGTCATCGCCGGGGATCTCAACGCCGATCCCCAGATTGGCGATGGGGATCTCACCGCCATTCAGGCGCTGCACAACCATGTGCTGGTCAATCAGGCCGTCACCAACGGCGCCCTGATCCCGGTCAGCCAGGGCGGCCCCGAGTGCCTCGCCAGCCAGCCGGATCAGTGCAAGCGCAACAACAACCGCCCCACCCCGGAGCGCATCACCAGCAGCAGCGGCCTGCAGCTCGACCACGTGCTGCCCTCCGCCAACCTGAACGCGGTCGCCTCCGGCGTGTTCTGGCCAGCCAGCTTCGAACCTGGCTACCACCTGGTGTATGACGCCAAGCTGGGCATCGCCAAGGGAGTCAGTTCGGATCACCGCCTGGTGTGGGTCGACGTCACACTGTGACAGTGACGCAGAGCAGACAAGCAACGGGGCCCGCAGGCCCCGTTTTCACTGGTTTGTCATACCAGCTTCTCCACCTGGGCCGGCAGCCCCTGGCGGGCCGACGAGCCGATGGCCCAGTCCACCAGGGGATAGCGGCCATGGCGGCTGGGATCCAGCACCGCCAAGTCATTCAGATTGACCCCGGCTCCGCGCAGCGGATTGGCGACCACTTTCTGGCCATCTATCCAATGTTCCCGCGCCCCCAGCTCCTTGTGGCCGAAGCCGTGCTCGATGGCGATGGCATCGGCCTGCACCCCGGCCACGCACTCGGCCACCCCGATCACGCTGCCATCCGGGGTGCTGACCCGCACCCTGTCCCCGCTCTCTATCCCCAGCTGCGCCGCCGTCTGCGCATTGAGCCGCACCCGGTTGCTGGGGTTCACCTGGCGCAGGCGATCCGGACCGATGCTCATGGAGCTCATGGTGTGGGACTTGTAGCTGGTGAGCAGCAGCGGCCACTGGGCCGGCTTGAACGCCTCATTGAGCGGCGTGCCGTCCACCAGCTGGGGGCGGAAGAAGCGCGGGGTGCCACTCAAGAACTGGCCGCTCTGGCTGTGACGGCGGCTGCCCACCTCGGGGTTCCACACCATCAGCGGCTTGGGCCAGCGCTTGCTCGGCTGACCCGCTTCATCGCGCCCCTTGGCCACCGGCTCGAAGCGCCCGCCGCGAGCGAAGAGGTAGGCGGCGCGGCCCGCCTCATCCTGGCTCAAAGTGGCATTCAGCACCGGCAGGATCCGCTCCACCCCGGACCAGGCAAGATCCTCAGGCCCGATAGGAGGCACCGGCTCGCCGAGATAGGCGACGTTGGCCGCGCCGTAGAGGGAGAAGTCCGCCGCCCGGTTCAAACCGTGCAACTTGCCGTCCGCCCCTTTGAGCGCCCCCTCGCCAAAGCCCGGCAGCCCCAGCCGTTTGGCCACCGCGATAAAAAAGGACTCCATGCAGACAGGATCTCCCTCGGCGGTCTTGGCGACACGGGGCTCCACGATGGGCCAGCGACCGGTGGAGACCTTGGTCATCACCCCGTGCCAGGCGGTGGCCCAGCCCCAGGACTCGTAGGTCAGGGTATCCGGCACCAGGTAGTCCGACAGCGCCGACGACTCGTTGATGAAGCTGTCGATGCTGACAATGAGCGGCAGCACGGCAGGGTCTTTGAGCTCTTCGCCTATGGCCTTGGCGAGCCCGGCCTGACCGTAGAGGGGGTTGCCCATGTGGTTGATCCAGGCCTTGAGCCGGTAGGGATAGCCGTTCACCGCCGCAGTCAGGTGTTCGCCGAGCAAGGGGCCCGAGATCGGGAACCAGGGCTCTTGCGCCGGATAGGGGTTCTGGCCCGCCTCGCGATTGCGCCGATATTCGGAGGTCTTCTCGTAGGGGAACTTGGAGCGCGACAGGAAGACCCCGGCGGGTTTGACCATGCCGGGGAAGCTCGCCAGATCGTAGCGCGGCCCCGCCCCGAAGGGATCGAACTTGCCGCCGCTCGCCACGGCGCCGCCCCGAGCGTTGAGGTTCCCAATCATGACGTTGAGCATCATGATGGCCCAGGCCGAGTAGAAGCCGTTGGCGCTCATGGTGCCGCCGTGGGAGACCACCGCCGCCAGGGTGCCGTGGCTGGTGAACTCCCGTGCCAGCGCCTCGATGTCGGCCACCGGCACGGAGCACTCGGCGCTGTATTGCGCGAGAGTGTGCTCGCGGCACGCCTCGGCCAGCAGCTGGAAGCTGCTCTTGACCGTGAACTCCCCCTTGGGGCCCTGAAGGGGGCGATCCACCCAGAGGTTGGCCCGCTCACACTGGCCGGCGGGTCTCGGCTCGCCACTGCCCGCCTCCTCTACCAGCATGGCGTCCCCCTCCCCATAGGCTTCCCCCTCAAAGGGCAAGCCGAGATCGCTGGCCCGCAGCATCTGGCCGAAGCGCGGGTGAGTCTCGTCGCAGAGCACCAGATGGCTGGCGTTGCAAAAACCGCGATAGCCGGCCCGCTCGGCAGCAGCGGCATGGGGTGCCGTCAGGAAGGGTTCGGCGTAGCGTCGATTGTCGATGATCCAGCGCAGCATGGCCATGGCCAGGGCGGAATCCGTGGCGGGCCGGATGGGCAGCCAGCGGTTAGCGGGGGCGGAGGGCATGTTCACCGTGTTGGGCAGGCTGGGGGCCACCACCACGTAGGAGAACGGCTTGCCCGGTCGCGCCCGGTTCGCCGCCAGCTGGCGTGACTGACGCTTGAAGGGGTTGCCCGATTGCTGGGGCGAGGTGCCCATGAACAGCAGGAAGTCGCTCTCGTCCCAGTCCGGCTTGAGGTGGGCGTTCTTCTCCAGATCGTCCAGCAGGGCGCCGGCCCCGACCCGGAACGACAGGCCGCAATAAGCGCCGTGGTTGGCGAAGTTGCGGGTGCCGAAGCTGTTGAAGGTGAAGCGCTTGATGAAGTGATCTCGCCCCTCGTCCGAGGCGTTGCTCACCAGCAGCTGGTTGGCCCTGGGGCCGTATTCCGGGTTGGCCGGGTCGAGCGGCTCGGCGAGGTTGCGAATGGCCCGCAGCCCCTCGACCTGGCCCTCGCCAAACAGATCACCCCCCTCCACCACCTCGGCCACCAGCTGCTCGAAGGGGATGCTCTGCCAGCGGCCGCTGCCACGGGGCCCCAGCCGCTTGAGACAACGGGTGACTCGCTGCGGGCTGTCGAGCTGCTCCAGCATGGCGTTGCCCCGGGCGCAGGCGGTGGAACGCCCGTCCAGCCCCCCTTCCTGGTAGCCGCTGGTAGCGAGCAGCGCCTGCTTGACCGGGGTCTTGAAGTCGATGTGATGGCGGGCGGAGAGGGGGTGATAGGGGTTGCCCAGGATCCGCACTATCTGGTCGCGTTCGTTGTCGATGCGGGCTCGCACTCCGCACAGGGTCCAGCAGCCGAGGCACATGGTGTTGGCAACCCGCTGGGCCGGGTTGGGGTGCAGCTCCCCCCGCTCGTCAACCCGGTACTCCACGGCCAGCGAGTTGCCATGGATGGGATCCCGGGTCGGCTTGCCCGAGCTGCCGGTGGCAAGACCAGTCGCCACCTGCTTGAGGGTGTCGCTGTAACCGGCGACGAACAGCCCGGTACCGCCGGCGATGGCGGCGCCCTTGAGAAACTTGCGTTTGCTGTGATCCATCAGAGTGCCTCGCGTGCAAAAGGAGTGGATGCCTTGATGGCGGGGGAAGCAGAGGGGCGCACCAGCTCCGAGAGGGCCACCAGCAGGGCCAGCAGCAGACCGAAGGTGCCGAGAATGCCGAGCACACCGGCCGGGCCCCAGGCAATTTCATAGAGGTAGACGCCGGCCCCGTACTTGGGTGCGAGCTGCCCCTGGATCAGCACCAGCCAGCGCAGGCCCCACACCAGGTGCAGCCCCAGCAGCGCCAACCCCCAGAGTGCCAGGCGGGCAGATATCCTTCGCCGCAGCAGCATCAGCAGGCCGGCCAGCCCCAGGGTCAGCAACAGCCAGTGGGCCGCCAGCCGCCAGCTCGGGTCGAGCCGATAGAGGGCCGCGGCCTCTGTTGCCGAGGCGCCGCCAAACAGGGCCCAGCCCAGCAGGGCCCAGCCCAGCAGGGCCCAGCCCAGCAGGGAGAGCGCCAGCAGGCTCAAGGTCCAGCCGCTCTGGCGCAGCAGGGTCGACTCGGTCTGGGCCCCCCAGCCCGCCAGCAAGCGGTTGAGCAGCAGCAGGGCACTCTGGGCCCCCAGCACGGCGCTCAGGGTCAGCAGCCAGGGCAACCAGGGGGAATGCCAGAGCGGGCGAGCCGCCACCGCCATGGTCTCGAGCCCGGTGTAGAGGGCGATGCTGAGCCCGCTCAGGGCCGCCAGCAAAGAGAGGGGCCGCTGCCAAACGTGCCCCGACCAGCTTCCCAGGCAGAGCAGCCGGGCAAGGCGGGCTATCTTGTCCCCTTCTGCGCCGCGCCGGGTCAGGGCAGGCCTTAGCAGCAGCCAGCCGAGCAACATGGAGAGCAGGCTGAACAGCGGCAGCAGATAGGCGCCATACCACATCACGGAGCCAAAGCGCGTCTGGGCGTAGAAGTGCCAGGCTCGGGCCGGCTGGTGCAGATCCGCGGTCAGGGCGATGGGAGCCACCAGGCCGGCCGCCACCATCAACACCGCCGCCAGGGTCTGCAGCCGCGGATCCGGTGCCTTGCGCCACAACTCAAACGCACCGAGCCAGAGGGCCCCGTAGGCGAGGCCGATGAGAAAGAAATATTGCACCGCCCAGGGCAGCCAGGTGATGGGCTGAGCCGGGGCCAGCAGTTCGTTAATGACCATGGGCTATCTCCTTGCCATCGTCGGTGAGCAGGGTGCGCAGGGCCGGGTTGCCGTCGACCTTGCTGACGAAGGCCTCGTCCATGCCGAGATAAAAGACCCTCGGCTGGGTGTTGGCCTCCGGCTTGAGCACCTTGAGGGCGGACTCATGCTCGCGCAGCAGCCGGCTTATCCGGCTCTTGGGGTCATTCAAATCGCCTATGATGCGCGCCTCGCCGACACAGCTCTCCACGCAGGCGGGCAAGAGCCCCGCCTCCAGCCGATGGGCGCAGAAGGTGCACTTGTCGGCGGTGTTGGTCTCGTGGTTGATGAAGCGGGCATCGTAGGGGCAGGCCTGCACGCAGTAGCCGCAGCCGACGCACCAGTCGTTGTTGACCACGACGATGCCGTCGTCGCGCTGGAAGGTGGCGCCGGTGGGGCAGACCTCGAGGCAGGCGGGCTCGGCGCAGTGGTTGCACAGCCTCGGCAGCATCAAGAGGGAGGCGGGAGCCGCGAGGGCGGCCACGTCACTCACCTCGTACTGGCTCACCGTGGTGCGAAACTGGCCGAGAGGGGGCTGGTTTTCGATGGTGCAGGCCACGGTGCAGGCCTGACAGCCGACGCAGCGGCGCAGGTCGATCAGCATGCCGTAACGCTTGCGCCCGTCCCCCCGGCTGATGGCCGCCCGCCCGTTGCGGGGAGCGGGAACGGACTGCGCCTGAACCTGGGTGACGGGGATCAGGGCCGCCCCTGCGGTGAGGGCGGCGATCCCGGATAACAATCGGCGCTTGCTGGGCTCCATGGCGTCTTTCCTTCTGCTGAGCTGGCTTGAAAGGGGTTGGGCCGATTGTCCTCAACGCAGGAAGTCGCCTCTATTGTGGTTTTCCACATACCGGGAGCCGGGTTGATCCAGCGCAATAAAAAATGGCCCAGCCCTGCTGAACTGTGACCGGGGCGGCGTTTGCCGCCCCTCCCGGCCCCGTTCGCGTGCAAGCGCGCGCTCCGGTGATAGACTGCCCCCTTTGCACCGAGAGGAGAGCCCCCTGCACGCCCCAGTCCCCTTGCCCCTGCTCAGCCTGCTGCTCTGGCTCGCGCTGTCAGCCCTGCCGCAGCGGGTGCAGGCCGCCCCGACCCCCTCTTCGCCAGCGCCGGCCCGACAGGAATCCGCACCATCCCAGGCCACGCCGGTGCAGACCATGGCCGAGCCGATACGCATCGGCGTGCTGGCAACCCGCGGCCCGGCCCTGGCCAGAGCCCAGTGGCAACCGCTGTTGCGCTGGCTGGCACTGCGCGTGCCCGACCATCGCTTCGTGCTGCATCCGCTGGGGCTCGATGAACTGGCCGAGGCCGTCGCCCGCGAGCACCTCGATTTCGTCATCACCAACCCGGGTCAGTCGGTGAGTCTGGCGCGCCAGTACCCGCTGGCCTGGCTCGCCACCCTCAAGAGCCCGGCCGGGGGAGACAACCTCGCCATCGGCGCCGCCCTGGTGGTGCCTGCCCAGGCCCCCTACCGACACTGGCGTGATCTCGAGGGGCAAGCGGTCGCCGCCGTTTCGGAGAACGCCTTCGGTGGCTACCTCGCCTATCGCTTCGAGGCGGGCGAACAGGGGGTCAGGCTGGAGCGCTTCTTCTCCACCGTGCAGTTCACCGGCTTTCCGCTGGACCGGCTCATCGAGCGGCTGGCGGCAGGGGAGGTGGCCGCCGCCATCGTGCCGGTGTGCCAGCTCGAGCGCATGGAGCGGGAAGGCAAGGTCGCCAGGGGGGCGTTTCGGGTGCTGGACGATCAGGCGCCGGCCGGCTTTGGTTGCCAGAGCTCGACCCGGCTCTACCCCAACTGGTCCTTCGCCAAGACAGAGCGGGCCTCCCCCGCGCTGGCGCTGGCGGTGACCCGCGCGCTGTACGATCTGCCCGCTGATAGCGAGGCGGCCATCGCCGCCGATTCGGCGGGCTGGACAGTGCCCACCAGCGAGCTTGCCATCGACCGCCTGCTCAAGGCGCTGGATCGCCACCCGCTACAGGGCCCCTGGTGGCAAGCGGCCTGGCACTGGCTGCGCCAGCATCAACAGTGGGGCTGGGGCGCCCTGGCGCTGGTTCTGCTACTGGGGGGCCACCACCTGCTGCTGCAATACCTGTTCAACCGCAGCCAGCGCCGGCTGCTCAAAGCCCGTCACCAGCTCGAGCAGAAGGGACGCCAGCTGGCACAGGCCAGACGGCTCGCCGAACTGGGCGAGCTGGGCGCCAACGTGGCCCACGAGATCAATCAGCCCCTGAGCGCCATCGCCAACTACAGCCAGGGGGCCTTGTTGCGACTGGACAGACTCGCACAAGATCCGGCCCAGGCTGCCGCCCAGGCCTCCCTGCGTCAGGCCCTGGAGCAGATAGGGCTTCAGGTCCAGCGCATCACCCAGACCGTCAACCGGCTCAGAGCCAGGCTGCAAAAGCGCCCTCCCCGCGTCGCGCCTTGCGACCTGCCCACCCTGGTGGCGGAGTTGCGCCCCCTGCTGGAGCAGATGCTGGCGCCGCTCGACGTCGCCTTCACCCTGCACTGGCGGGGCCAGCCGCGCCGGCTCCCTCTGGACGGCACCGGGATGGAGCAGTTGCTGGTCAACCTCATCAAGAATGGCGCCGAGAGTGCGGCGCAGAGGGTAGCGAAGAGGGCGCGCGCCGCTGTTCACTCCCCTGCTCACCCCCCTACGCAAGCACCGGCGCAGGCGCCTGCCCGGGTCGAGCTGCTGATCGCCTTCGAGTCACAGAGCCTGCTGCTGGAGATCCGCGACAACGGCGCCGGCCTGAAGGTCCCCGCGACCGAACTGCAGCAGGCGTTTTACAGCGACAAGCCCGATGGCATGGGGTTGGGGCTGGCCATCTGCCGGGAGGTGGTCGAGAGCCATCGCGGCCAGTTCAGTCTGGAGAACCTGAGCCCCCACGGCTGCCTGGCCCGGGTCATTGTGCCCGTGCCGCCACCCGAAACCCTCCCTTCATCCACCGACATGCCGAGGAACTGAGATGCCGCCCCCTGCCCGCCCCCCGCTCTATCTGGTTGACGATGACGAGGCCGTGCTCGACTCCCTGCGCTTCATGCTGGAGAGCTGCGACGAGCGGCAGCTGCTCAGCTTTGCCGATGGCGAGCGCTTTCTGGCCGAGGTCGATCTGCACCAGCCCGCCTGCCTCATCCTCGACTGCCGCATGCCGGGGCTGTCGGGCCCCGAGGTGCAGCAGCGGCTGAAGGCGGCCCAGAGCCCCATCGCCATCCTGTTTCTCACCGGCCACGGCGAGGTGCCACTGGCGGTGGAGTCCCTCAAGCTGGGGGCGGTGGATTTCTTGCAAAAGCCGGTGCAGCTGGCCCCCCTGCTCGCCGCCATCGAGCGGGCCGAGCAGGCGACGCAGGCGGCGGCGACCCGCCTCGCCCAGCTGGCCGCCTTTGAGCGCCTCACCCCGCGCGAACGCCAGTTGTTGCAGCTCATCGCCCGGGGCCACAAGAACCAGCAGATAGCGCAGGATCTCTGCATTTCGGTGCGCACCGTCGAGGTGTGCCGCGCCAGCCTGATGAAACGCCTGGCGGTGAACTCCCTCGCCGAGATGCTGCTGCGCTACGCGCAGGTGAGCGAACCCCCCTGAGTGGCCTGCAACCGTACAAAACGGGCAGGGATCACACATTTGGCGCTTTGATGGCGGTAGAGTGCCCTCTTCTCTTCACCAGGACCGCCCGGGTCCTGCGCCTTGTTTCGAGGACACATCATGGAACTGCTTCTGCTCAGCAATGGTAAAACCACAGAACACCCCGGCCTGCTCGGCTGGGCCCGCGACCGGGTGCAAACCCTGCTCGCTCGCAACCAGGTCAAGCGCATCCTGCTCATCCCCTACGCGGTGATCCGCAGCGACTGGGATGCCCGTGCCCGGGAGCTCACCGAGAGTCTGGGGGTGGACGCCATCAGCATCCACCACTTCGACGATCCGGTGGATGCCATCAACCGGGCCGACGCCATCTTCATCAGCGGCGGCAATACCTGGCTCCTGAACCAGCGGCTGCACGAGTATGGTCTGGTGGTCCCCATCCAGCGTGCGGTGCGCGAGCGGGGCGTGCCCTATGTGGGCTGGAGCGCCGGCTGCAACGTGGCCACCCCCAGCATCCGCACCACCAACGACATGCCGGTGTGCAGCGCCGTCGTGCTGCCTGCGCTGGGGCTCTTCCCCGTGCAGATCAACCCCCACTATCTGGACGCCAGCATCAGCGGCCACATGGGGGAGACCCGGGACGAGCGTCTGGCCGAATTCTGCGCCATCAACCCGAGCGAATCCGTGGTGGCCCTGCGCGAGGCGAGCCTGTTGCAGATCGGCAGCGATCACATCGAGTACTGGAGTGCCCGGGGCGAGACCTTCAAGATATTCAAGCACGGCGAACCCATCCGGGAATACGGGGACGCTGCGCCTCTGGCAGCGCTCACCCCCTTCACGCCGGCACGCTGATCCTGCCAAACGACAGAGGGATGGCCTGCGCCATCCCTCTTTCTTTGTTGCTCGCCCCTTCGTGATTCACTCCAGGATGGCCATCTCCTCCCGAGAGCCGCTGCGCCCGGGAGCCCTCAGCAACGCCACCAGCGGCACGGCGCACAGGCTGACCCACATCATCAGGCGAAAATCCTGCAGGTAGGCGAGCAGGCTGGCCTGCCGGGTCACCTCGCCGTTGATCATGGCCAGCCCCTTCGGCGTCATCAGCTCCGCCATGCCCCCGCCCTGATGCAGGTTGACATTGAACGGGGTGATGTAGGCGGCGAACGCCTCGTGGTTCATCTGGGATCGCTGGGCCAGATAGGTGATCACCACCGAGATGCCGATGCTGCTGCCGATGTTGCGCACCAGGCTGAACAGCGCCGTCCCCTCGTTGCGATAGCGCGGCGCCAGGGTCGCAAAGGTGATGGTGGAGAGGGGCACGAAGATGAAGCCGAGCCCCAGCCCCTGGATGATGCCGGTGCGCACTATGTCCCAGTTGCCGATGTCAGTGTTGAACAGGGTCATCTCCCACATGGAGAAGCTGGTGAGCAGCAGCCCTGACAGGATGAGGTAACGGGCGTCCACCCGGCCCGACAGCCTGCCCACCAGCATCATGGCAACCATGGTGCCCACCCCGCGCGGGGCGAGCAGGTAACCCACGTCGATCACCGGGTAACCCATCAGCCCCTGCATAAAGGGAGGCAGCAGCGTCATGGTCGCCAGCAAGATGATGCCGGCGATGAAGATGAAGAGCAGACCGACGCTGAAGTTGCGATCCCGGAACAGGGCCGGTTCTATGTAGGGGTGCGGGTGGGTGAAGATATGCACCACGAAGAGGTAGAACGCCATCACCATCAGGGCGGTCTCGATGACGATCTCGGGGCTGGCGAACCAGTTCTGGGACTCTCCCCTGTCCAGCGCCATCTGCAACGCCCCGATGCCGAGACTCAGCAGGGCGAACCCCAGCAGATCGAAGCGGCGGCTGGCATCGATCTTCGTCTCCTCGATGAAGGCGGCAAGTCCGAACCAGGCCAGCAGGCCGAACGGCAGGTTGATGTAGAAGACCCAGCGCCAGTTGTAGTACTCGGTGAGCCAGCCCCCCAGCGACGGCCCCAGAATGGGGCCCACCATGACCCCTATCCCCCAGAGCGCCATGGCGGAGCCGTGCTTCTCCGGCGGATAAGTGTCCAGCAGCACCGCCTGTGAGAGGGGCACCAGACTGGCACCGAAGATCCCCTGAAGCAGGCGGAACAGCACTATCTGATCCAGGCTCTGGGCCGCGCCGCACAGCATGGAGGCAACGGTAAAGCCCGCCACCGACCACATGAACAGCCTTTTGCGGCCAATTCTTGCCGAGATGAAACCGGTCAGCGGCATGAAGATGGCGGCCGCCACTATGTAGGAGGTGAGCACCCAGGAGATCTGATCCTGGGTCGCCCCCATGGCTCCCTGCATGTGGGGGAGGGCCACGTTGGCGATGGTGGTGTCCAGCGCCTGCATGATGGTTGCCACCATCACCGACAGGGTGATGAAGGTGCGACGGGAAGCCTGGTCGGCCTGCCCTGTGGCTGCGCTCGTCATATCAACCTCGACCTGACAGGCCAGGCAGGGTGCGCTGATGGCCGGTGTCTATCTCGGCGGTGGCACTCAGACCCGCCCTCAGGGTGGGCTGATCCGCTCCCGAATCCAGCTTGATCCGCACCGCCACCCGCTGGGCGATCTTGACCCAGTTGCCGGTGGCGTTCTGGGCCGGGATCACCGAAAACTCGGAGCCTGTGGCCGGGCTAAGGCTCTCCACCACCCCGGTCCAGTGCGCATCGGGGTAGGTATCCACACTGATGTCCACCTTTTGACCAGGCTGCACATGGGTCAGCTCCGTCTCGGTGAAGTTCGCCTCCACCCAGGGGGTGTCGGTCTCCACCAGCATCATGGCGGTCATGCCCACCAGATTGTACTGGCCGGGCTTGGGCAGCTGGCTGGCGATGCCGTTGGCGGGGGCATAGATGGTGGTGCGAGCCAGATCCAGCCTGGCCTTGGCCAACTCGGCCGCAGCCTCCTGATAGGCGGGCTGCTGCTCCACCGGCAGGTTCACGTCCCCGCTGAGGGAGGCTTCAATCTTCTTGAGCCCCTCCTCCAGCGCCACCTGCTGCTGGGCGGTCTGTATGGTGAGCTGGCGGGCATCGTCGTAATTGGCGGTGGAGGTGAAGTGCCTGGTCACCAGATCCGCCTGGCGACGCTCCTCCTTCAGGGCATAGGCATGGCGGGTGCGTGCCACGGCGATCTCCGCCTGCTGGCCGCGATAACTGGTCTGCAGCGCCACCAGATCGGTGCGCACCTTCGCAAGTTCCGCCTCGGCCTTGGCCACGGCGACCCGGAAGGACTCCTGATCCAGCTCGAACAGCGGCTGGCCGGCCCGGACCTGCTGGTTTTCCTCGACGAACACCTTGGCCACCCGGCCCAGCACCTCGGTGCTGATGGGGACCTTGTCCGCCTTCACATAGGCGTTGTCCGTCTCCACATAGCGCCCGCCCTGCAGGTAGATAACGCCCGCCCCGATCAGGGCCAGTGCCGGCACCACCACCAGCAACAGCAGGCGGGTGCGGCGCCGGTTGGCGGCGGGACGGGAGGAAGAGGGGGAATCAGTGGTCATGATATGGCTCCACGTTGGTTGGCATCACAGGAAAGCATCAGAGGTGGCCGAGGTTGGCACGCAGGATCTTGAGGGAGCAGCACAGCGCCTCGGTCGCCTCCTCCCCCAGCTCGCCGATGGCCCTCTGATGCACCAGATCGGACGCCTGTTTGATCATCGCCAGATAGGGGGTGGCCCCTTCGGTCAGATGGAGCTGATAGGCACGCCTGTCATGGGGGTCGCTGCGCCGCTCCACCAGGCCGCTCTCCGCCAGCTGATCGAGCTGACGGGCCAGGGTGATGGGCTGGATGTCGAGCCGCTCCGCCAGATCCACCTGGCGGATCCCTTCGCTGCGTGCAATGTGCACCAGAGCCCTGGCCTGGGCCAGGGTGAGGCAGCTTCCCTCCAGCTGCTGCTGGAACTGGCGGCGCATCAGGCGCTGGACGTCGCCGATGAGAAAGCCAAGGGTGTCCGGTTGTTTGTTCATGATGTGCAACCTATATAGTAAGCTTTACTTGTTATATGCAAAGCGTATCCATGTGCAAGCTGGCCCCGGCCGCCGTTTGGGTTCATGCTGGGTGCCACCACCTCAACGGCAGGAGACACGTCATGGATATCAGGATGGAGCGGGACAGCCTGGGGGAGATAGCCGTCCCGGCGGACAGGCTCTGGGGGGCCCAGACCCAGCGCTCCCTGCATCACTTCAACATCTCGGGGGAGCGCCAACCCATGGAGATCATCCATGCCCTGGCCCGCATCAAGTCCGCCTGCGCCCGGGTCAACCACGCCCTGGGGCTGCTCCCCGCCCGCAAGACCCAGGCCATCATGGCCGCCGCCGACGAGATCCTGCGCGGCCTGCACGACGCCGAGTTTCCCCTGATGGTGTGGCAGACCGGCTCCGGCACCCAGACCAACATGAACCTCAACGAGGTGCTGGCAAACCGGGCCAGCGAACTGCTCGGCGGCCCCCGGGGGGAAGCGCGGCTGGTGCATCCCAACGACGAGGTAAACAAGAGCCAGTCCAGCAACGATGTCTTCCCGAGCGCCATGAACCTGGCGGCAGTCACCGCCATCACGCAGCGGTTGCTGCCGGCCCTCGCTGCCCTGAAGCAGACCCTGTCAGGCAAGGCCGCCGCCTTCGACCACATCGTCAAGATTGGCCGCACCCATTTGCAGGATGCCACTCCCCTCACCCTGGGCCAGGAGATCTCCGGCTGGGTCGCCCAGCTTGAACAGGGGGAGCGCCATCTAAAGGCCGCCCTGCCCCATCTGTGCGAGCTGGCGCTCGGCGGCACCGCCGTGGGCACCGGCCTCAACTGCCCTCCCGGCTTTGCCGAGGCGGTGGCCAGGACCCTGGCCGAGCAGACCGGCCTGCCGCTCATCAGCGCCCCCAACAAGTTCGAGGCCCTGGCGGCGAGTGACGCCCAGGTTCACGCCCACGGTGCCCTCAAGACGCTGGCAGCCTCCCTCATGAAGATCGCCAACGACGTGCGCTGGCTGGCGAGCGGCCCCCGCAGCGGGCTGGGGGAGCTGCTCATCCCCGAGAACGAGCCCGGATCCTCCATCATGCCCGGCAAGGTCAACCCGACCCAGAGCGAGGCGCTCACCATGCTGTGCGCCCAGGTGATGGGCAACGATGTGGCCATCAACATCGGCGGCGCCAGCGGCAACTTCGAGCTCAACGTGTTCAGGCCCATGATCGCCTACAACGTCCTGCAGAGCGTGCGGCTGCTGGCGGATGGCATGCAGCGCTTCCACGACCACTGCGCCGTCGGCATCACCCCGAACCAGGCCAGGATCGACGATCTGCTCTCCCGCTCCCTGATGCTGGTGACGGCCCTCAACCCCCATATCGGCTATGACAAGGCGGCCGAGATCGCCAAACGGGCGCACCATCAGGGGCTGAGTCTGCGGGAGGCGGCCATTGTCTCGGGCCACCTCAGCGCGGAGCAATTCGATGCCTGGGTGATCCCCGCTGACATGGTGGGTCACACGCCATAAGGCCGCGCAGCGCACGGCAATCCCATGCCCGGGGCATACCAGCGCAGGTGGCGGGCGCAGCAAATAGGGACAGTGATGGGCAACAAAGATGAAAAGGGCGCCATGGCGCCCTTTTCATTGCAGATCTGCCGTCAAGTCTTGCTCTGGCAGTTGAACATCCAGTGGGTGCCGAATTTGTCCACCAGGGATCCGAAATAGTCACCCCAGAACATCTCCGCCAGCGGCATCTCCACCTTGCCTCCCTCGGCCAGGGCTGCGAACAGGCGATCGGTCTCGCCCCGGCTGTCCGGCTCCAGGTTGAGGTAGCTGTTGTTGCCCTGCACCAGGGTGAACCCCATGCTGGCCGGGGCATCCGTGCCCATCAGCACGTGTCCCCCAAGGATGGGCAGGGCCACATGCATCACCAGCTCCCCGTCTTCCTCCGACAAAGGGGGCTGGCCCGGGCAGCCCGGGGACTCCTTGAACCTGTGAATGGGGCCGCTGAAGTCACCGCCGAACACTTCGCGATAGAAGAGGAAGGCAGCCTCCGTCTCCCGGGCAAAATTGAGATAGGTACTGACACGCGCCATGGGTTTCTCCTTGTCACCGATAGCTGGCCCCTGTGGCCAGCTAACAGCATAGAAGAGCACGGGGCTCTGTCAGGTGGCGCTCCGCTCCCTTCTGCGCACGGGGGAGCCGCACTCACAACCCAGGTTCGGTCGAACACGCAAAAGTGCAACCCGATTTGCAGTGGGTTGCACCTCATATGGGCATTCATAAGATGCATTGCCAACCCATTAATAATGCTGTGAAAAGCGGACAAGCGGCGGGCTTGAAAGGAGCCTGATAGAGACCGGATTCATGGAAGAATTCAACAATGTAACCAATACATTAAAATTTCTTGCTTGAAGGTTGCACCTGGTTGCACCATCATCGGCGAAATTTAACCGTCCGGTAATATTGTTACCTTCTAGACACAGGAAGTCCCATGGCCACTACCACCCTCGGCGTCAAACTCGATGAAGCGACCCGCGACCGCCTCAAACAGGCTGCGCAGACCCTGGATCGCACTCCCCACTGGCTGATCAAGCAAGCCATCTTCACCTATCTGGAGCAACTGGATCGCGGTCTGACCCCGCCCGAGCACTCCGGGCTGGCTGCCGCCGCCGGGGAAGAGGCCGTCGAAACCCTGACCGAGCAGGGCATCCAGGTCTTCCTCGAGTTTGCCGAGAGCATTCTGCCCCAGTCCGTGCTGCGGGCCGCCATCACGGGGGGTTATCGCCGCCCCGAGACCGAAGCCGTCCCCATGCTGCTGGAGCAGGCCCGTCTGCCCAAGGAGAAGGCTGACGCGACCCAGAAGCTGGCCATGGGCATCGCCGAGAAGCTGCGCAACCAGAAGAGCGCCAGCGGCCGTCAGGGCCTGGTGCAGGGGCTGCTTCAGGAGTTCTCCCTCTCCTCCCAGGAAGGGGTGGCCCTGATGTGCCTGGCGGAGGCGCTGCTGCGCATCCCCGACAAGGCGACCCGGGATGCCCTCATCCGCGACAAGATAAGCGGCGGCAACTGGAGCCAGCATCTGGGCCAGAGCACCTCATTGTTCGTCAACGCGGCCTCCTGGGGTCTGCTCATCACCGGCAAGCTGGTGGCCACCCACAACGAGGCGGGCATGAACAGCTCCCTCAAGGGACTCATCGGCAAGGGGGGTGAGCCGCTCATCCGCAAGGGCGTCGACATGGCGATGCGCCTGATGGGTGAACAGTTCGTCACCGGCGAGACCATCGCCGAGGCGCTGGCGAACGCAGGCGGCATGGAGAGCAAGGGGTTCCGCTACTCCTACGACATGCTGGGGGAAGCGGCCCTGACCGAGGAGGACGCCAAACGCTATCTGGCCTCCTACGAGCAGGCCATCCACGCCATCGGCAAGGCCTCCCACGGTCGCGGCATCTACGAGGGGCCGGGCATCTCCATCAAACTCTCCGCCCTGCATCCGCGCTACAGCCGCGCCCAGTACGATCGCGTCATGGAGGAGCTCTACCCCACCTTGCTGGGCCTGACCCAGCTCGCCAGGCAGTATGACATCGGCATCAACATCGACGCCGAGGAGGCCGATCGCCTGGAGATCTCCCTCGATCTGCTGGAAAAACTCTGCTTCGATCCGTCCCTCGCCGACTGGAACGGCATCGGCTTCGTCATCCAGGCCTACCAGAAGCGCTGCCCCTATGTGATCGACTACGTTATCGATCTCGCCAAGCGCAGCCGTCACCGCCTGATGATCCGTCTGGTGAAGGGCGCCTACTGGGACAGCGAGATAAAACGCGCCCAGCAGGAAGGGCTGGAAGGCTACCCGGTCTACACCCGCAAGCCCTACACGGACGTCTCCTACCTCGCCTGCGCCCGCAAGCTGCTGGCGGTGCCCGAGGCCATCTATCCCCAGTTCGCCACCCACAACGCCCACTCCCTGTCTGCCATCTATCAGCTGGCGGGTCAGAACTACTACCCGGGCCAGTACGAGTTCCAGTGCCTGCACGGCATGGGTGAACCGCTCTACGAACAGGTGGTCGGCAAGGTGGCCGACGGCAAGCTGGGTCGCCCCTGCCGCATCTATGCACCGGTGGGCAGCCATGAGACCCTGCTCGCCTACCTGGTGCGCCGCCTGCTGGAGAACGGGGCCAACACCTCCTTCGTCAACCGCATCGCGGACAACAACATCTCCCTCTCGGATCTGGTGCAGGATCCGGTGCAGCAGATCGAGCAGATGGCCGCCCGTGAAGGAACCCTGGGTCTGCCCCATCCGCGCATCCCCCTGCCACGAGATCTCTACGGCGAGGCGCGCCCGAACTCCGCAGGTCTGGATCTCGCGAACGAGCACCGCCTGGGGTCACTCTCCGCCGCCCTGCTCGCCAGCACCAACACCGCCTATCAGGCCGTGCCCATGCTGGGTTGCGACACCGAGGCGCCGACCCAGTTCCAGCCCGTGCTCAACCCGGCGGATCACCGCGATGTCGTCGGTCAGGTGAGCGAAGCCACGGTAGCGCTGGTGGACAAGGCGCTCGCCTGCTCCCTCACGAGCGGCCAGATCTGGCAGTCCACCCCGCCAGCCGAGCGGGCCGCCGTGCTGGACAGGGCCGCCGATCTGATGGAATCCGAACTGCAACCCCTGATGGGCCTGCTGGTTCGCGAATCCGGCAAGACCTTCGCCAACGCCATCGCCGAGGTGCGCGAAGCGGTGGACTTCCTGCGCTACTACGCCGCCCAGGCGCGCAACCACTTCGCCAACGACACCCACAGGCCGCTCGGCCCCGTGGTCTGCATCAGCCCCTGGAACTTCCCGCTGGCCATCTTCAGCGGCCAGGTGTGCGCGGCCCTGGCCGCCGGCAATACGGTGCTGGCCAAGCCTGCCGAGCAGACCCCCCTCATCGCGGCACAAGCGGTGCGCATCCTGCTGGAAGCGGGGGTTCCCGCCGGTGCGGTGCAGCTGCTGCCGGGCCGTGGTGAGACCGTGGGTGCGGCGCTCATCGCGGACGAACGGGTGCGCGGCGTCATGTTCACCGGCTCCACCGAGGTGGCGGGCATCATCTCCCGCAACCTGGCCGGTCGCCTCGACGCCCAGGGTCGCACCATTCCCCTCATCGCCGAGACCGGCGGCCAGAACGCCATGATCGTCGACTCTTCCGCCTTGACCGAACAGGTGGTGATGGATGTCATCTCCTCGGCGTTCGACAGTGCCGGTCAGCGCTGCTCCGCCCTGCGAGTGCTGTGCGTGCAGGATGACGTGGCGGATCGGGTGATCCGGATGCTCAAGGGCGCCATGGCCGAGTACAAGGTCGGCAGCCCCGAGCACCTCTCCACCGACATCGGTCCCGTCATCGACGCCGAGGCCAAGGCCAACATCGAGCGGCACATCAAGGCCATGGGCGACAAGGGGCGCAAGGTGCACCAGATCGCCCGCACCCAGGGGGATGCCTGCAGCCGTGGCACCTTCGTGCTGCCGACCCTGATCGAGCTCGACAGCCTGGACGAGCTGGGTCGCGAGGTGTTCGGCCCTGTGCTGCACCTGGTCCGCTACCCGCGCCCCCGGCTCGGGGAGTTGCTCGAGCAGATCAACGGCAGCGGCTACGGCCTGACCCTGGGTGTTCATACCCGCATCGACGAGACCATCGCCCAGGTGGTGAACGTGGCCAAGGTGGGCAACCTCTACGTCAACCGCAACATCGTGGGCGCCGTGGTCGGGGTGCAACCCTTCGGTGGGGAAGGGCTTTCCGGCACCGGTCCCAAGGCCGGTGGCCCGCTCTACATGTATCGCCTGCTCGGCGCCCGTCCCCAGGAGGCGGTGGCCAACCAGCTGCACCAGGAGTCCGGTGCCCTGCATGCCGAGGCGAAAGCCCCCCTCGTGGCCCTGCGCGACTGGGCGAGCAAGCAGGATCCGGCCCTCGCCGCCCTGTGCGATCACTACGCCGCGCTCTCCCAGAGCGGTCGTACCCAGCTGTTGACCGGCCCCACCGGCGAGCGCAACAGCTACAGCCTGCTGCCCCGGGAACGGGTGCTCTGTCTTGCCCAGGAGAAGGCCGACCTGCTGGCCCAGCTAGCCGCCTGTCTGGCGGTCGGCAGCCAGGTGCTGCTGCCGGACGATGCCCAGACACGCGCCCTGCTCTCTTCCCTGCCGACCGAGGCGCGGGATCCCATCGCGCTGGTGGCGGACTGGGCCACGGGGGAGACGGACTTCGATGCCCTGCTGCACCACGGCGACTCGGATCAGTTGCGGGAGGTGAGCAAGCTCGCCGCCGCGCGCCAGGCAGCCCGTAACGGCGCCATCATCGGTGTGCACGGCCTGCATCGCGGCGAGACCGACATCCCGCTGGAGCGCCTGCTCATCGAGCACGCCCTCTCGGTCAACACCGCCGCCGCCGGTGGCAACGCCAGCCTGATGACCATAGGCTAAGCGCCACATAGTGACGGAGACTCAAGCCCCGCCGATGCGGGGCTTGTTCTTTCGTCTCTGGGACACGCCCATGAAAAAGGCCGCCCTTGTCGGGGCGGCCTTTTTGTTCTCCCCTCGCGGGAGAAGGGTGGGGGATGAGGGGCGACTCTCCTACACGTAATCCATAAACACCCGGGAAGTGAGCTTGGTAATGAGCTCATAGGGAATGGTGCCGATCTGGTCGGCCACCCGCTCCACCGGCAGCCCTTCCCCCCAGAGCACCGCCTCGTCACCGGCCTTGTCGGTGGCGCCGGGGCCGAGATCCACCGTGGTCATGTCCATGGAGACGCGCCCCACCAGGGGCACGATGCGGCCATTGACCAGCACAGGCGTGCCGTTGGGGGCCATGCGCGGATAACCGTCGCCATAGCCGATGGCAATCACCCCGAGCCGGGTATCGCGATCCGACACCCAGTTGGCGCCATAGCCTACCGGCTCGCCCGCCTTGTGATCGCGCACCGCGATGAGCTGGGTCTTGAGGGTCATTACCGGCTGCAGGTCGTAATCCGCCGCCACCGTATTGGGGAAAGGCGAGACGCCGTAGAGGATGACGCCGGGGCGGATCCAGTCGCAGTGGGAATCCGGCCAGGCCAGGATGCCCGCCGAGTTGGCCATGGCCCGCTCGCCCAACAGCGGCGCGGTCAGCTGGCTGAACAGGTCGATCTGCTCGCGGGTAGTGGGTTGCTCCAGCTCATCGGAGCGGCTGAAGTGGGTCATGACGTTGAACGGTTGCACCACGTTCTTGCACTTGCCGAGGCGCTCGATAAAGACCGGCATCTCCTCGGCCCGTACCCCGAGGCGGTGCATGCCGGTGTCGAGCTTGAGCCAGGCCACCACGGGGGCTGGCAGCTCGGCCTGCTCCAGCGCTTCGAGCTGCTCCCAGGTGTGCACCGCGGTCTGCAGGTTGTTGGCCGCCAGCACCGGCAGGTCGGCGGCGCTGAAGAAGCCCTCCAGCAGCACGATGGGCTTGACCACGGCGCAGGAGCGCAGCATCAGCGCCTCTTCGATGCGGGCCACCGCGTAGGCGTCTGCATCCACCAAGGTGCGGGCGACCGGCAGCAGGCCGTGGCCGTAGGCGTTGGCCTTGACCACGGCAATGATCTTGCATTGGGGGGCGTGGCGTTTCACCACGGCGAGGTTGTGGCGCAGGGCCGCTGTATTGATCTGGGCGATAGCCGCTTTCATCTGTTTTCCCTTACGAGGGCATGATAATCAGGCACCGGGTGGTGTCAGCCCTCAAATCTCATCGTCTAAGGCCGGACCGGCAGAATTGTCGAACCGGGAAAACTGTTTATGGATGCCGGGAGCAGGCTCCCGACTTAGTAGTCATCATCAAACGCCGGGCCCGCGTAGTTGTCAAAACGCGAGAACTGCCCCTGGAAGGTGAGCCGCACTCTTCCTATCGGGCCGTTACGCTGCTTGCCGATGATGATCTCGGCGATCCCCTTGTCGGGGCTGTCGTCGTGATAGACCTCGTCACGGTAGATGAACATGATCAAGTCTGCATCCTGCTCGATGGAGCCGGATTCCCGCAGATCCGAGTTGACCGGGCGCTTGTCGGCCCGCTGTTCCAGGCTTCGGTTCAGCTGGGAGAGCGCCACCACGGGGCACTGCAACTCTTTCGCCAGCGCCTTGAGGGAGCGGGAGATTTCACCGATTTCCAGCGTACGGTTGTCAGACAGCGCCGGCACCCGCATCAGTTGCAGGTAGTCCACCATGATCATGCTGATGCCGCCGTTGTCCCGCGCCACCCGGCGGGCGCGCGAGCGCACTTCGGTCGGGGTCAGGCCGGAGGAGTCGTCGATGTACATCTTCCCCTTCTCCAGCAGCAGCCCCATGGTGGAGGAGAGACGGGCCCAATCCTCGTCGTCGAGCTGGCCGGTCCGCACCTTGGTCTGGTCGATGCGCCCCACCGAAGCGAGCATACGCATGATGATCTGCTCGGAGGGCATCTCGAGGGAGAAGATCAGCACCGGCTTGTCGGCGGTGAGGGCCGCGTGCTCGCACAGGTTCATGGCAAAGGTGGTCTTGCCCATGGAGGGACGGGCGGCGACGATGACCAGATCCGAACGCTGCAGGCCGGCGGTCATCTTGTCCAGATCGTTGTAGCCGGACGACACGCCGGTCACCCCGTTGTGGGGGGTCTTGAACAGCTCTTCAATCTTGTCGACGGTCTGCTCGAGGATGAGCTTCAGGGGCTGGGGGCCCTCGTTGGCGCTGGTGCGCTGCTCGGCGATCTGGAATACCTTGCTCTCGGCCAGGTCCAGCAGATCGTTGGAGGTACGCCCCTGGGGCTCGTAGCCCGCTTCGACTATCTCGTTGGCGACCGAGATCATCTCCCGCACCACCGCACGCTCACGCACGATCTCGGCGTAGGCACTGATGTTGGCGGCACTCGGGGTGTTCTTGGCGATCTCCACCAGATAGGCGAAGCCACCGGCCTCTTCCAGTTGCTCGGAGCGCTCGAGCTCCTCCTGCAGAGTGATAAGATCGATGGGGTTGCCCGCATTGGAGAGGCGGGTCATGGCCTGGAAGATCAGGCGGTGCGGACGGCTGTAGAAATCCTTGTCGATCACCCGTTCGGCGACCCGATCCCAGGCCTCGTTGTCCAGCATCAGGCCGCCCAGTACGGACTGTTCGGCCTCAAAAGAGTGGGGAGGTACTTTCAGCTGTTGTGTCTTGGCGTCTTTTTTCGCCGTCACTTGCTCTGCCATACACATAAAAACCGCAGCGGGAAGGGGACGGGAATTTTACAAAAGAAACCCCGCCATCGCGAGTGCTAATACGTCCCGTCATCGCATCCGGCGACAAGACGGGACCCTGGCCTCGTCAGCGTCATCCACTTGTGCGCCGCAGACCTGCCTCACAGTACGAGAAAGGGCCAGACCAGGGTCTGATCTTTCGTTCTTGCTCTTTGTTTGTTGCGCAGCCTGCGCACCGAACGACTCGGCCGTCTGTGTTTCATGGGCGCCTCCCCTGTCGGACGACTCAATCTGTTCATGAATAATTCATGCCATCCGTGATAATCATACCCGCAAGCTGCAACACAAAAAGGGACTGGCAGCCTGCCATGCGCCTCGCTGAGCTTGCACAAGCAGAGCATGCCCCCACCTACATGAGAGTGAAAGAGTCAAAATGAAAAAGATGCTGACCCTGTTTGCCCTGATCCTGGCCATTGGCCTTGGGGCACCCATCGCCGAGGCCAAGAAACTTGGTGGCGGCAAATCCTTTGGCAAGAGCTACAAGACGGCTCCGGCCCAACCTGCGGCCAAGCCGGTCGACACCAAGAACCCGACCGTGGGCGCCCAGGCACCCAAGAAAGGCGGCATGATGGGCGGCCTGCTGGGTGGTCTGCTGGCCGGCGGCCTGTTCGCCTACCTGCTGGGCAGCGGTGCCTTCGAAGGTCTGCAAGGGATGGACTTCCTGCTGATCGCCCTGCTGGCACTGGGCGGTGTCTTCCTGTTCCGAGCCCTGCGCAGGAACAAGGCGGCAGCGGCCCAGCCACAGACGGCCTATGCGGGCTATCAACCGCCCCAGAGCGCGGCCCCCCAGCAGTTCGAGCAAAGCCACAGCACCCCGCAGGCCACCGGTTTTGCCGACAGCGACGTGCCCTTCCGTCTGCCCCCGGGCTTTGACATGAACGGCTTCCTGGCCGGTGCCCGCGATCACTACCGCACCCTGCAAGAGGCCTGGAACAAGAACGACCTGGAGAAGATCCGCGAGTACGTGAGCACCGAGCTGTTCGAGCACCTCAAGGCCGAACGCGCCGAGCTCTCCGGTGAGCAGCACACCGAGGTGATGTACGTGGACACCCAGCTGGTCCGTGCCGACTACGGCAGCGACTGGGCCCAGGTGAGCGTACGCTTCAGCGGCCGCTACATGGACCGTCAGGAGCAGGTCGAGGAGGATATCAAGGAGGTGTGGCACCTCGAGCGTGATCTCGCCAAGGACAATGCCCCCTGGCATATCGTCGGCATCGAGCAGCTCTAAGGTTCAACCGACCCATTTCATCAAGGCGACCTCAGGGTCGCCTTTTTATTGCCCTCAGATCGTGTCATGCCCTATTTCGAGGCAGCTCCCCGTGGCCGGATATATTTCCCGAGAGACACTGCTGATGACATTGAAAATAAAAAGAGAGGCAGCCATGGCTGCCTCTCTTTTTTATTGGCTCGGGGTGCAGAGATTATTTGCAACCCTCTACCGAGGTGGAGTTGATATAGCTGACCTCGCCGGCCGGCTGATAATCGGCGACCTGAATGGTCTTCTTCGCCGCGATATAATCCTTCAGCACACCGGCATCCACCAGACCGGCATTGATGGTGTCGATCTTCGGATAACCGTCACCACCGGCCGCGCTGAAGCTCGGGATGGAGAAGCTGTAGGTTGCTGCCGGATCGAAGGCCTTCCCGCCGATGGTGGCGATGTCCACGCTCTTAGCCTGGCAATCCACCGTCATCTTGATGCCGCCGAACTGGGCATAGCCACCGGTATTAGCGGTCTTGGTCGCAACCTGACCCAGGTAGGTCAGCAGCTCGTTGCCGCTCATGGTCGCCTTGTTGACGGTGTTGCCGAACGGATGCACGGTCAGCACGTCACGGTAGCTGATGTCCCCTGCCGCGATGGAGGCACGCACCCCGCCGGAGTTGACGATGCCAAAGTCGGTGCTCAGCTTCTCGGCGGTCGCGGTGGTGATGAGACGACCCAGGTTGGTCTGCTTGTTGCGCACGTTGGCGCGCTCACCGTCCAGTACGCCATCGGTGGCACCGATGACCACACCCAGCTCCTGCTGTCCCTTCTCCTGATAGGTGAGCAGGGTGTTGTAGAGCTCGGGATCCTTGACGATCTCTTCCTGAATGAAATCACCGTCCGCATTCTTCAGGTTGACCGGGATCAGATCGTACTGGGTCAGGGTCAGCTTGCCATTCTGATAGTCAAACTGGGCACGACCCACATACTTGCCCCACTCGTGAGCCTGCATGATCCAGGTGCCGTTCTGCTGATCCGGCTGGCAGTCGTCCCCCGGCTTGAAGTCGGCGTACTTGTCCGGGGTGCCCGGCTCCATGCAGACCGGGTTCTGGGAGTGACCACCGATGATGGCGTCCAGGGTGCCTGCCGGCAGCGCACGGGCCATCTCCACATCACCCGGTGCGTTGCTGCCGTGCTGACCATTCTCGTAATGGCCCATGTGGGTGATGGCAAGAACCAGGTTCGCCTCTTTGTTGTCGCGGATCTGCTTGCCGAGATTGGCGGCTTCCGTGGTCGGATCGCGGAACTCGAGGGTCTGGACGTTGTTGGGATCCACCAGCTGGGCGGTGTCCTCTGTGGTCAGACCCAGCACGGCGACCTTGAGGCCGCTCTCCAGCTTGAACACCTTGTAGGGATCGAAGTAGCGCTTGCCGCTCGTCTTGTCATAGATGTTGGCGGAGATCATCGGGAACTGGGCCCACTGACGCTGTTTCTCGAGGATGGTCAGGGGGTTGTCGAACTCGTGGTTGCCCACCGCCATGGCATCGTAACGGATGCTGTTCATGGCCATGAAGTCCGGCTCTGCATCCTGCAGATCCGACTCTGGCACCCCGGTGTTGACGTCACCGCCGGAGAGCACCAGCACTTCGCTGCCCGCCGCTTTCGCCTCGGCACGCAGCCGCTCGACCAGGGTCTTCTGGGCCGCCATGCCATATTCGCCCTTGTCGTTGTGCCAGAAACGACCGTGGGTATCATTGGTATGCAAAATGGTCAGCTTGCAGACATTCTCGGTGCAGGGGGCGACGCTGTCGTTGCTTGAGGTATTGCAGCCGCTCAATGCGGCAAGCACTGCCAGTGCGATACTTCCTTTGACAAATTTATAATTCATTTCCATATCACCTTGTTATTTTGTTATTGGACGACCCTATCCAGGATCGGGAGGTAATATAACAAACAACATGTGACGGTTTTTCATCGGCGACTCACAAATTCCGCCAAATGTGATCATCCACGCAACCTGTTTCCCCTATTTGGAACAGAGGCACCCCACTCGCAGAGCAATTTCCCCCATGATGGCAGCCCGCCGGTAACGGTTATGGCATACTGCCCGCCAATCAATGCCAAGGAGTGCCTGGAATGGCCAAGTACGACAAAATTTCCCCCGAAACCCAGCAGGAGGCGATGAAGATCGCCCGTGCCAACCAGAAGCCGGGGCAGACCAAGGAGCAAACCCAGCTCATCGCCCAGGGGATCCAGAAGGGCATAGACGAATACAAGAAACAGATGAAGGCGAAGGCCCGCGAGGCCAGCCGCCAGAAGAAACTGCAAGCCAAAGCCAGGCACTCTTCCCAAGAGACGCCGGAAGAGGAGAGCGAAGCCGAGGTCATCGAGCTCACCCGCCAGCACCCGCTGCCCTGGATCCTGCTGATGCTGAGCTGGCTGGTATTTGCCGTGCTCTGGTTCTGGTTCCGCTGATCCTGCCCAGGCAAACCTTTGCCCTGCGATCCGCTTCACAGCCCGGGTGCGGGGGACTGGTCATTCCCCACCCGGACTGCCTACACTCTGCCCCCCTTGTCAGGAGACACTCATCATGAACCCGGCCCCGCTCTATCTGCTGGCTCCCCTCGCCCTCTTCCTCGTGACCCTGGTGCTCTATCGCATCTCGCCACTGCGGGCGGTTGCCGCCAGCCATGCCCGCTGGTTTATCCTGCCCGCCTTCACTCTCTTTATCCTGCTCATCGTCATCAATGGCGCTGCGGATCCCGCCCTGCGAAGCCCTGCTTTCCACTGGCTGATGCCGGGGTTCGGCTTTGCCCTGAGCCTGTTCCCTGCCCTGCCCAAGGCACTGGTACCGCGCCTGGCTATCAAGGAGGGAGCCTTTGCTGCCCTGGGTCTGATGCTGATGAGCCTTGCCATGGTCTACTGATCGGCAAACGCTGGCGTCACGATGGCGCCAGCCCCCCCTTCTTGTACAAAGAATGGCCTTCAGGCATCTTGGTGGGCGGATAACCGGCATGGAGGCCAGATGAACAATCCGCCCGATTTCATGGCGCTGTGGGATTATCAGGATCCCGCCGCCAGCGCCCAGCGTTTTCAAGCACTGCTGCCCGAGGCGCGTGCCGCCAACCTGCAATGGGAGCTGGAGCTCCTCACCCAGATAGCCCGCACCCATTCGCTGCAACGCCAGTTTGCACAGGCGCACCAGCTGCTCGACGAGATAGAACCCCGCCTCACCGAGGCGACTCCACGGGCCCGCCTGCGCGCCTTGCTGGAGCGTGGCCGCACCTTCAACTCCGCCGGTGACAAGGCCAGCGCCAGAGCCCTGTTTGAAAAGGCCTGGCAACTGGGAGAGCAGTACGAAGAGCACTATCTGGCCATCGATGCGGCCCACATGGTGGCCATCGCCGCCCCCCTGGAGGAGCAGAGCCACTGGCACCAGCTGGCGATGACCCTGGCCGAGCGCAGTCACGACCAGCGGGCGCGAAGCTGGCTCGCCACCCTCTACAACAATCAGGGCTGGACCCTGTTCGAGCTGGGTCGCCTCGACGAGGCCATCGCCTGTCAACAAAAGTGCCTGGCCTGGCACGAGCAGCACAACAACCAGGGCAAAGCCTTTATCGCCCGCTGGAGTCTGGCGCGCCTGAGCCGGGCCCAGGAGCGCCATGAACAGGCCATGGCCGAACTGGCGCAGTTGCGCGACGACATGACCGCCGCAGGCGCCCCCGAGGATGGCTATGTGTTCGAGGAGCTGGGGGAGAATGCACTCGTGCTCAATGATCCCGCGGCGACCGAGTACTTTGCCCGCGCCTGGTTTCTGCTGTCACAGGATGGCTGGTTCACCGCCAACGAGGCAGAACGACTGGCCAGGCTCAAGCTGCTCGCCAAACTCTGATAAGCGTGCGGGGCGACCAATTGGCCGCCCCGCACATCAGCATGTCTGCCCGGGAGCAGAGGTGACGGCTCAGGCCGGACTCGCCTCTTCCCAGCCCTGCTTCTTGCGATAAATCGTGGAAGGGCTTATTTCCAGCAGGGCCGCCGCCTTGGGGATGTTGCCGTCACAACTGGCGATGGCCTGCTCGATGGCCTCCTTCTCCACCTGCCAGAGCGGACGGACCTGCCTGCGAACGACGACGGATTCTGACTGGGGATCCGCGATCCCGACCACAGGCTCCGGGGCCAGGGTTCGCCCCCCGTTGAGGGGAGGTGGCAGGATATCCGGGCTCACCAGCTCGCCATCGTTGAGCACCACTATGTTGCGCACCACGTTTTGCAGCTCGCGCACGTTGCCGGGCCAGGGGTAGTCGAGCAGCACCTGCACTGCGTCCGCATCAAAGTCCCTGAACCGCTTGTTCTCCTCACCGGCATAACGCAGCAGCAACTCCCGGGCCAGCAGCAGGATGTCCTCTCCCCGCGCCCTCAGGGGGGGCAGCGCCAGCGGGATCACGTGCAGGCGGTAGTAAAGATCTTCACGAAACCGTCCGGCCTTGACCTCCACCAGGGGATCCCGGTTGGTGGCGCAGACAAAGCGCACATCCACCGTCTCCAGCTTGCCGCTGCCGACCCGCTGCAAGGTGCCGGTCTGGATGAAACGCAGCAGCTTGCTCTGCAGGTCGAGATCCATCTCGCAGATCTCGTCGAGGAAGAGGGTACCGCCGTCCGCCAGACTGGCCGCCCCCTTGCGATCCCCTTGGGCACCGGTAAACGACCCCTTCACGTGGCCGAAGATCTCGCTCTCCATCAGGTCATGGGGAATGGCGGCGCAGTTGAGGGCGATGAAGGGCTGATCCCGACGCGGGCTGCACTGGTGGATGGCCTCGGCGCACACCTCCTTGCCGGTGCCGCTCTCGCCAGTGATGAAGACGGTGGCCTTGCTCGGCGCCGCGCTCTCGATGATGCGATAGACCGCCTGCATCGCCATGGAGGCGCCGATGAAACCGGCAAAGGAGCTGCGCTCGAAGTTTTCCCGATACTGGGCCACCAGCGAGCTGAGTTGCTGGTGCTTCAGGGCATTGCGCGCCGTGGCGCACAGGCGCTTGCCATCGAACGGCTTGGTGAGAAAATCGAAGGCCCCGAACCGCATCGCCTCCACCGCCACATCCACCGAGCCGTGAGCGGTGATCACCACCACGGAGCAGGGCAGTTGCCGCTCCGTGATCTGCTGCAAGATGTCCATGCCGGACATGTCGGGCAACTCCAGGTCGAGCAGCACCACAGGGGGCGGGCTTGCCAGCAATTGTGCCAAAGCCTGCTGGCCACAATCTGCCAGCTGCACCTCGTAGCCATCCTGGGCCAGATACTGCTCATAGACGACCGCCAGACTGCGGGTATCTTCCACCAACAGGACACGGGGTTTGCTTTCAGCCACGAGATCCATCCTTGCGCTTGATTTTGTTGTCTATTCTGGGGGCTAGCCGCCACACACTCAAGACGGCCTCATCGCTTTATCCGGGGGATTGCGACAATACACAAGCAAAAACGGCTCCCTGGGGAGCCGTTTTTATGGTGCTTTGAGCTTATTTCTTGGCGTTGTCGCCATCGGCAGCCGGTTTTTCGATGGCCAGCAGCTCTACGTCAAATACCAGCACGGCGTTGGCCGGGATGGAACCTGCACCGTGCTCGCCATAGGCCAGCTTGGACGGCAGGAAGAACTTGAACTTGGAGCCGACCGGCATCAGTTGCACCCCTTCGGTCCAGCCCGGGATCACCTGGTTGAGCGGGAAGGTAGCCGGCTCGCCGCGATCGACGGAGCTGTCAAACTTGGTGCCGTCGGTCAGGGTACCGGTGTAGTGCACCTTGACGATGTCGGTGGCCTTCGGCTTGGCGCCGTCACCCATCTTCTCGACCTGATATTGCAGGCCGGACTCGGTGCTCTTCACGCCCTCTTTCTTGGCGTTGGCAGCCAGGAACTCTTCACCCTTCTTCAGGTTTTCCACGGCATCCTTGTCGGCCTTCGCCTTGGTCAGCTCGTTGATCTTGGCGTCGTATTCCTGCAGAACCTTCTGGATCTCCTCGTCGGTCATCTTGGCTTCTTTGCCCAGACCGTCGGTGACACCCTTCAGGATCACGGTGTTGTCCAGCTTGATGCCGAGCTCCTGCTGGCGCTCCAGGGTATTGGCGATATAACGACCCATGGAGAGGCCGATCGCATAGCCGGATTGCTCTTCAAAGCTCTTGGCCTCAGCCTTGGGGGCCTCTGCCGGCTTGCTGGCTTCTGCCTTGACCTCTGCGGTGTTGGTCGCAGCAGGTTTCTCATCTTTTTGGCAAGCAGTCAGACCGACGGCAACCGCCGCAGCCAACAGGGACACCTTCAGAAAATTGTTCATCAGTTTCTCCAAAACTCTAAATACCGCTCTCGGTTCCTTCGTGAAATGAGAGGTTTATCGTGATAAGCGCCTTATACTAACGCCGTGATCGCAGGTAACGAAAGCATGAGACAGGAAAAATGATCAAAAGTGCCATTTATCTCATCGGTATTTGCCTGATGCTGACGGGGTGCGAACAGAGCTCACTTCCCGGCCAGCAGATCCGCCTCGCCAACCAGGGTCTGCTGAGTGCGGATCTCGCCAGTTCCGGCAAGCTAGCGCTTGTCTCCAGCCTGGGTCAGGGCACTGTGGTGTGGGATCTGGAACAGGGCAAGGAGCGCTGGCGCTGGCGCCAGAGCGATGACCAGGAGGAGTTCGTCACCCTGACCCGCTTCTCCCCCGATGACAGCCATGCCATCACCGCCACCCAGCACACCTTCGCCATCTGGCGCTTGCAGGATGGCCGCTCCCAGGGCTACTACTCCCTGCCAGAATCCCGCCTGCGCGATGCGGCGATCTCGGCGGATGGCCGCCAGGTGCTCATCGGCCGTGAAGACGGCAAGGCGGAAGTGGTCGACACCCAGACCGGACGCCGGCTGCAATTTCTTGGCCACACCGAACAGGTCAACACGGTGGATCTCTCCCCCAATGGTCGCTATGCCCTCACCGGCGGCAACGATTACAGCGCCTATCTGTGGGATACCCGCACGGGCCAGGTGGTGTGGCGCTTCAACCACGCCGGGCGAGTCGTGATGGCGAGACTGGATCCGTCCGGACGTTTCGCCTTCACCGCAGACAGTCGCCAGGCCAGCATCTGGGATCTCAAAACCGGCAAGGAGCACAGCCGGTTGCAATATGATCACCGCTTCGAGGTCTACACCAGCGCCCGCTTCGCCAACGGCGGCAACTGGCTCATCACCGGCGCCCCCTCCCGCCAGCTCACTCTGTGGCAGGTGAGTGACGGCCAGCCGTTGCAGAGCTGGCGCGTCTCGCCCCATCCCAAGGTGAAACCACCGAGCGCTGTGGTCTATGGCGTGGCTTTGCGCGACAATGACCACCTCGTCAGTGCCAGCTCCAGTGGCCTGGCTGAAATCTGGACTATCAAGTAAGGACCAAAAGGCCCATGAGTCAGCAACTAAACGAACGCCTCGAAACCCTGGAAAGCCGCCTCGCCTTTGCCGAATACACGGTGGAGCAGCTCAACGACGAGGTCACCACCCAGGGTCGCGAGCTGGACCGGCTCAAACACCAGATCCATCTGCTGGTGGATAAATTGCAGAGCGTACAGCCGAGCCAGATCGCCAGCATGGCCGAAGAGACGCCGCCACCGCACTACTGATGAGTGCCCGCCATAAAAAAACCCGCGCCATGCGCGGGTTTTTTATCATCGGCCAGGCCGTGATCAATGCTGATGGCCCTTGCCACCACAACCACCACCACCGCAGCAACCACCGTGACCGTGATCGTCGCCGTGATCGTGTGCATGGTTGTGACCATGGCCGCCACAGCAGCCACCGTGGTCATGATCGTGATCATGGCCGTGATCATGGTCATGACCATGATCGTGACCGCAGCCACCAGCGCCGTGCACATGGCCATGGGCCAGCTCTTCGGCGGTCGCGGCACGCACGTCCTTGATCTCGACCTTGAAGCCCAGGGTCACGCCAGCCAGGGGATGGTTGCCGTCCACCTTGATGAACTCCTCGGACACCTCGATGACGGTCACCGGGCGGTGACCATCGTCGGTCTCGGCCACAAAAGTATCCCCTTCAGACACTTCCATACCGTCGAACAGCTCGCCGGGCACTTCCTGCACCAGATTCTCGTCGTACTCGCCATAGGCCTGGTTCGGCGTCAGGGTGACGTCGAACGCCTCGCCCACGCTGCGACCTTCCAGCTCGGCTTCGAGGCCGGAGACCAGGTAACGGGTACCGTGCAGATACACCAGCGGCTCTTTACCGACAGTGGTGTCGATGACTTCACCGTGTTCGTCGGTGACCGTGTATTCCAGCGTAACCACGCTCAGGGGAGCTACTTTCATGTCAGGGATCCTGCGGATAGAAAAAAACGGGCTCAGAATACCTCAAAAAGGCAGACAAGCATATGGTCGGCCCGGCTTCAGTATGATGAAACAGTCATCAACAGCGACCCGCCTGACCGGCGTACCATCACCTTGAGGCATGGCACTCACTCGGGACGAAACACCCCTATCACCTGCTCCGCCTCGCGCGTCGCCTTGTCCACCTGCTCCTGGGTCTGCACCTGGGTATCCCCGCACTCGACACAAGTCACCTTCTCGACTCCATGCTCCATATACAGCATCATGGTGTCCATCTTTCCGCACGCCGGGCAAACCGCCCCGGCAATGAAGCGATTTTTACGTCTGGTTTCCATTTTTGTTACCTCCAGGCAGCATCATATCAGGGTTTTTACATGCATCACGCCATCGAATATCAGCATTTTTCCACTTACACCCTTCAGGTCGGCCCCCGCAAGCGCTCCCCCATGGGCCAATTGCTGCGCGTCACCCAGGGGGCGGCGCTGCTGAAATTGGGTGCCTATGAGCTGCTGCTGACACCTGGCAGCCACTTCTGGCTCTGTGCCGATGCCCTCGCCGCCTTCACCCCTCTGGCTGACTGCCAGCATGATCTGCTGGCCTGCTCCGTGCGGGTGCCCCAGCCCGCCCAGGCTGGCTGGTTGCAGGCAAGCCCGTTGATGGACGCACTGCTGGACAGCCTGGCGGCCTGGTCACGCCCCCGCGACTGGCAAGGCCCCTATGGGCAGCGGCTGCAAGTGGTGGGGGATGAGTTGCATGGCTGCACCATCTCGTCACTGGGGGATCAGGCACTGCAAGATGCCTGGCAAGCCCTGGCCAGAGCGCAGCCGGATAGCGTGGCAGCCTGGCAGACCCTGCTGGGCACTCGCGGTCTCGAGGGCCCGGACGCCCGGGCACTGCAGGATCAGTGGCAACTGTTGCAGGGGATTCGCCTGCTGCGAAGCGGCAGTACGCCGTCACAGGTGGTGAGCAGGCTGGGTTATCGGGATGAAAGCGCGCTGGCCGAGGCTCATCTGCAATGGCTCGGGGCGCCCCTCTCCCCTCAGCCGTCCGCGACCCGATAAGAGAGGCATAAAAGGATGGCAAAAGAAATCCAGTTTTGCGGCTCACCGCCGCTAACAACAAAGGAGTCATTCATGTCACCATCTTTTATGCTGAACACCCGATTGACCGTCACCGACTAGATCAACAGGACATCCGCCATGACGAGCAAGGCCAACCAATCCCAAGGCATGTTGCTGTTCCACCTCTCTGCCAGACAATCTTTCGCCATCGGTACCCTCAAGGTGAAGGAGATCGTGCCCTACACCCAGCTCACCGCCCTGCCACAATCCCATCCCACCGTGCTCGGGGCCGCCAGCATGCGCGGCACCACCATCCCGGTGATCGACATGGCAATGGCCGTGGGCTACCGCCCCATCAGCCGGGAGGAGATGCCCCACTGCTTCATCATCATCACCGATTGCCGCCGCACCCTGGTGGGCTTTCTGGTGCGGGGCATCGACAAGATCACCGAGTGCAACTGGCGTGACATCGAGCCGCCCCCTCCCTCCTTGGGACAGAACGTCTTCGTCACCGGCGTGACCCGGGTGGGAGAACAGTTGATCCAGTTGCTGGATGTGGAACTCATCCTGTCGCGGGTCTATCCGGACGATCCCAGCCATCTCTACCCCGTGCTGACCGACGTGCAGCGCGAGCGGCTCAAGCCGATGCGGATCCTGCTGGTGGACGACTCCTCCGTTGCCCGTCGCCAGCTCATGGCGGCGCTCGATTACATCAATATCCCCTACGAGGTCTGCACCAACGGACGCGACGCCCTCACCCTGATGCAGACCCGGGTCTCCCAGGGCAAGCGGATCGACATCCTGGTGAGCGATATCGAGATGCCGGGGCTGGATGGTTACGAGCTGGCCTTCGAGGTGCAGAGCGATGCCAAGCTGGCGGGAGCCTACATCATCCTGCACACCTCCCTCTCCAGCGAGATCAGCGTGGAGCGGGCCCATCAGGTCGGCGCCCACGAGGCGCTCACCAAGTTTGAAGCCAACGAACTGATCCAGGCCATGCTGCGCGGCGCCGAGCACCACGATCGTCTGCTGGCCTGATGTCGCGGCGAGCCAAGGGCTC